>CAJXPI010000348.1 GCA_913057875.1 uncultured Flavobacteriales bacterium | reverse complement strand
GCTCTTAAAAAAGGCTTTCCACTTTTTAAACAAAAAAACTAGTTACCTACTAGTTTCAATCGCTTAATCTTTTTAATTGGCCCTGGGCAAAACGATTCATGACAATGCACACAGGCATTCATCAACGAATTATAGTTAGCAACCGTCTGCTCATTTCTGAATGTTTCTAACTCACTTAACCACCCTTTAGCGAAGCCATGAAACTTCGGTCCAATTTCCTCTGGATTTGTGGGGGTATCCGTAAGCATGGATTCATACCCTACTAAAAGACTATCAGGCACCACTTGATTGGAATCTAAATAAGAGTTTACCAACTCCATATTTACATACATATTACGCATGGTTTGCGCTAACTCACTGGGCTGATAAACCACTCCTTTCTTTATCGGGGCGGATTCCATCTTTTTGGATTCCGTTTTAGTTTCTGAACAACTAAAAACCAAAAAAGCCGCTGATACCATACCAGCGGCTTTTACATATGATGAGATATTAGTCCACATAAACTCCGGTGGCTTCATAAGACAGCGTTAAAACAGGCTCTGTAATGCTGTTAATCGAATCTTCAGATGCATTTGCATCCATGGCGTAATGTCTTAATTGCTCTACGGTTAAAGTATCGTAGTATAAAGTACCATTAACGGTAGCCGTATGACCTTCGGAATCTAAAGGCACGAAAAAATCGTAATCTTTAAAAGAAACTCTAATTTCTTTTCCAGCAGCATCCATAGTCATCCAACATCCCTTTTTCTGACATGCACCGGTAATTTCTGTGGTAAAGGCCAGTTCTGTTGGCGTACCATCAAAAGAAGCAACCATTTCATCGGCTTTCTCTTGAGACATAGCTACTGAACGATCAAACTCCGCTCCTGCTACGTACGGATAAACCGCAGCCTCTTCTTCTTCAACAACAGTTTCCTCAACCTGAGCAACTTCTGTGGTAGCTTCCTCCTTAGGAGCTTCTGAACAACTTACCATCCAAACTAAGGCTGGTAAAACAAGTAATATTTTTTTCATGTGTAGTGAATATTTTAGTGAACCAAATTTAATCCTTTAGTAGAATATTGAAGTAAAAACCCTCCACGATTTTCATAACCACTTTCTGCACCTACTTTTACAAAATCAAACTTTAAAGAAAGTCCTGAATATGGTTTGCTACTTACCGAATTCTTCCAGTCTCCATCCGACTCGTAGAACATATTTCCAAAATACCATCCAATATCAAAGGCAGAAAAAACATGAATAGAAGGATCTGAAAAATACTCCTGACGATACCCGTTCACAAAGTTTCTTGCCAATTCAGAAGAGTAATCCACATATTGTTGCTTCGAGTATACTACATTTAACTCCGTCAGGTAATCGAAATCAATACTTCCAAAATTTTCCCAAGAATCCATACCAAATACCGTAAAATGGGTCTCCTCATCCTGTAAACCATAAAAATGAGATAATGCCGATGAAACGAAAGCTTCATCAGAACTCACAATGGCAACCGTATTTACCTCTCCTAACTTTAAGTGGCGTTTGAAGTTGTCAATGTTTGTCTGCCATACTCGATGGTTGGGAATAGAATCTCCCACTGTATTACTCAAGTATTTTTGATAGATTTCTGCAGCTCGTTTGTCCTTAGCTGCCCCACCTGAAAATAAAACCACGTTTGAATCGGCAAATTGCCTTCCCATATATTGCGCCTCGTTAATGACTAGGGATGGAGAAGATGGTAAAGATTTAAACACGTACTCATTATCTAGCAAAAGCCTTGAAGATACTTTTACAGGGCTAATAATTGGGACTCCCAATGACTTTGCTTTCTCTGCCAAAATCTTGAAGTTGACTTGAAACATCGGCCCCACAAAAAAGTGGTAATTTGATAATTCTTCCTGAGTACAAAGTTTCTTACACGTATTTGTATCATTTTCGGTATCAAAATATTTCACCTCTACATGATGACCTCGGGTAGTTAATGAGTCCACCGCC
Organism: uncultured Flavobacteriales bacterium; assembly: GCA_913057875.1. Lineage (GTDB taxonomy): Bacteria > Bacteroidota > Bacteroidia > Flavobacteriales_G > Salibacteraceae > CAJXZP01. Next base: position 53 of record CAJXPI010000348.1, on the reverse strand, counting down.
TTATTCCTGTCTCTTATACACATCTGACGCTGCCGACGATCTACTCTGTGTAG
>CAJXPI010000347.1 GCA_913057875.1 uncultured Flavobacteriales bacterium | reverse complement strand
ATCTACACAGAGTAGATCGTCGGCAGCGTCAGATGTGTATAAGAGACAGCTAAAGGACATCCAGATATTGACTTGACTCTTTCTGGTCATACACATGGTGCACAATTTGGCGTAGAGCTAGGTAACATCAAATGGAGCCCCGTTAAATACAAATACCCACGTTGGGCAGGTATGTATGAAGTAGCTCACCAAAAGTTGTATGTAAATAGAGGTTTTGGATATTTAGCATTTCCTGGCAGGGTAGGGATGCCACCTGAGATCACGCATTTTACTTTTAGTAGAGGATAGCACTTAATGGTAAAGAAGGCATTGCTACCGCAACTACTTCTATATTCAATTTTTCAATCAATTTCAGAAACTTCCGTCTTCGGACTTCGGTCTCCGGACTTTTCGCGTGAGCGGTAGCAGTGATACCCCCACAGCGAAGCGAGGAGTAAAACGGATGACGCGACCCTTGTGGGCACGCCCGAAAAATCAGGGAAAACAAAAGGATAAAAACCCGTGAAAAATGGGGTTAACTCATTATTTTTGCGACCTCAAAAAACAAGAGTAATGGCAGCACCAAAAGAAGATAATTTAAAGAAAATCATTGGTCATTCTAAGGAATACGGATTTGTATTTCAAAGTAGTGAAATCTATGACGGCTTAAGCGCGGTTTATGATTACGGACAAATGGGCGCGGAATTGAAGCGTAACATTAAAGACTATTGGTGGACGGCCATGGTGCAAATGAATGAGAATATTGTGGGCTTAGATTCTTCAATTTTCATGCACCCTACTACGTGGAAAGCTTCAGGACATGTGGATGCGTTTAATGATCCGTTGATTGACAATAAGGATTCAAAAAAACGTTACCGTGCCGATGTTTTAATTGAAGACCATGTGGAGAAATACCGCTTGAAAATCAAGAAAGAGGTAGCGAAAGGTTTCAAACGTTTTGGAGATGATTTTAACGAAGAGGAGTTTTTAAAAACGAATCCAAACGTGAAACGTAACCAGGATAAAATTGACGACATCAACGGTAGATTCAAAACAGCGATGGATGCCGATGATTTAGCGGGAATTAAAACTTTGATTGAAGACTTGGGTATTGTTTGTCCGATTAGTGGTTCAAAAAACTGGACGGATGTAAAGCAATTCAACTTGATGTTTGCTACAGAAATTGGTTCAGTAGCTGATTCTGCAAATACCATTTATTTACGTCCGGAAACGGCTCAAGGTATTTTTGTGAATTTCTTGAACGTTCAGAAAACGGGTAGAATGAAAATTCCTTTTGGAATTGCACAGATTGGTAAGGCTTTCCGTAACGAAATTGTAGCGCGTCAATTCATTTTTAGAATGCGTGAGTTTGAGCAAATGGAAATGCAATTTTTTGTACGTCCAGGAGAAGAAATGAAATGGTACGAGCACTGGAAAGAGCAACGTATTAACTGGCACAAATCATTGGGGATTCCTCAAGAAAAATACCGTTACCACGATCATATCAAACTAGCACATTATGCCAATGCTGCGAGTGATATTGAGTTTGACTTTCCGATGGGCTTTAAAGAGTTAGAAGGAATTCACTCACGTACAGATTTTGACTTGAAACAACACGAAGAATTCTCGGGTAAGAAATTACAATATTTTGATCCAGAGGTAAACAAAAACTACGTGCCTTACGTGGTAGAAACTTCGGTGGGATTAGATAGAACTTTCTTAGCTATTCTTTCTTCGGCTTACACGGAAGAGAAATTAGAAAATGGAACCGAACGTACCGTATTGAAGTTACCAGCTATGTTAGCGCCTTACAAAGCGGCTGTGATGCCGTTAACGCGTAAAGATGGTTTACCTGAGAAAGCCCGTGAGATTTTGAATGAGTTGAAGTTTGACTTTAATTGTCAGTATGACGAAAAAGATTCTCCAGGAAAACGTTACCGTAGACAAGATGCTATTGGAACACCATTCAGCATTATGGTAGATCACCAAACTTTAGAAGACAACACCTGTCTCTTATACACATCTCCGAGCCCACGAGACTCCTGAGCATCTC
>CAJXPI010000346.1 GCA_913057875.1 uncultured Flavobacteriales bacterium | reverse complement strand
ACACAGAGTAGATCGTCGGCAGCGTCAGATGTGTATAAGAGACAGACAATGGAGGTAGTTCTCAGCAACTTTTATTTCCAGAAAACGTTACCTTTACTGGTCAACAAACGCAACTATTAAATGAATTACTTCCTAATTTAAAACTATTAGGATTTGATTTAGAACCGTTTGGCAATAACACTTTTATTGTAAGAGGTTTACCTAACGTTTCCAGTACGCAAGAGCCTAAACAACTCATTGAAGGAATACTGTTTGGCTATGAAAGTCATATGGAAAATGCAGGTACTGCTGAAAATGAAGCTTTAATACAAGCCTTAGCCTTTAAATCGGCTATAAAAACAGGACAAGCATTAAAGCCAGAAGAAATCATGGAGTTAATTGACGAACTCTTTGCATGTGCAAATCCAATGACGTTAAGCGATGGAAGAAAAATCTTTCATCAACTATCATTAGACGACATTGAAAAACAATTTAACTAACGATGAATCAATTTAGATCCGGAGGCTTTCAAATGCTTCCTCCAGTAGTAAAAAACCTGCTCATTATTAATGGGCTTTTGTTTTTGGCTACACAAGTACTTTATTCTTCTGGTATCAACCTTAACGCGATGTTAGGTTTACACTGGATGGGGTCAGAAGCTTATCACTGGTATCAACCCATCACATATATGTTTATGCATGCTGATTTAAGGCATATTTTCTTTAACATGTTTGCAGTATGGATGTTTGGAAACGCTATTGAAAACCGTTGGGGTTCAAAACGATTTTTGACCTATTACATTATTTGTGGTTTAGGGGCCGCTACACTTCATTACGGGATTGCATATTTTGAGACCATTCAAGGGTTTAACACTTTAATTGATGCTTTTTTAGCGAATCCTAATACGGAAACTTTTGCAACATTCAATAAGGCATATCCTTTTCAAATAAACCCGGATACCGGTTTTAAATATACGTACGATGAGGCGTATCCATACTTAGATCATTTGTTTAATGGCTCCACCGATAGAACCGATATTGAAATGTCGTATGAGTTTATGGCCAAGTATAAAGAATACTTCTTAAGTCTCATGAATGTAGTGGGTGCATCTGGTTCTTTATTTGGAATCTTACTTGCTTTTGGTATGATGTTCCCCAATGCAGAGCTCTACATGATGTTTATTCCGATTCCAATCAAAGCGAAATATTTTGTTGCAGGATACGGGGCATTTGAACTATTCTCGGGTTTATCTGGAAGCAATGATGGCATTGCGCATTTTGCCCATCTAGGCGGTTTAATTAGTGGATACATCTTAATACGAATTTGGCAGAAATACGATTCTAGTTTCCGTTTAGTTTAAATATGAATAATTCCATTATTAAAGATCTTTTAGAGGTATTTAAAACCAAGAATTACCTCTATCAAATAATCATTGTGAACGCATTGGTTTTTGTGATTTTGAATATCACTATGGCCATTGCTCCTGCCGATTCGTATGATTCCATTATCCGGTTCTTTGGTTTATCTGCAGATATTGGGCAGTATTACTGGAGACTATGGACTTTGTTTACCTATATGTTTACGCATATTGGATTAAGGCATGTATTTTTTAACATGTTCTTACTTTATTTTATTGGTAGAGTTTTTTCTGATTTGTATGGGTCTCAACGTTTATTAGAGGGATTCATTTACGGTGGAATTGTAGGAGGACTATTATATATAATTTCCGCTTTAATTCTCCCTAACGTAAGTACAGATAGCTATTTAATTGGCGCTTCGGGTGGTGTAATGGCTGTTATCGTGGCTACTGGATTTCTACAACCTAATTACCAGGTATTCTTTTTCACTTTTCGAGTACCTATGAAATATGTGGTACTGGTGGCCTTTATATTATCAAGTGTGCTATATATTGATCAAAATACAGGTGGTAAGGTGGCTCACCTTGGAGGAGCATTATACGGCTATCTGTTTGCGTATTATTTACCTAGAGGTTTGGACTTGAATTCAAAAATCACAAAGCTTTTTACCTGTCTCTTATACACATCTGACGCTGCCGACGATCTACTCTGTGTAGA
>CAJXPI010000345.1 GCA_913057875.1 uncultured Flavobacteriales bacterium | reverse complement strand
AGATGCTCAGGAGTCTCGTGGGCTCGGAGATGTGTATAAGAGACAGGTAAAATACTTCAAGCTTTTTTTCCTTCCGAAGAAAATCGGCATAACGTTTCATTGTGGCTCTATGAAACGCTATTTTCTGTTGGTGAAACTTGTATTGTTTAAAAAACAAATATTCCTCTATTAAATAAAAAGGCGCATGACATGCAAAAAGTGGTGACTCTTTAAATAATTGATTCGGAAATAGGAGATTGACTTGATTCATTTGTTTCTTTTACAACGTTCGCTACAATATTTAACTTCATTCCAGTTTTTCTTCCATTTTTTGCGCCAAAAAAAAGGAAGCTTACAAACAACGCATATTTTTTGAGGTAGATTTTCTTTTTTCATCCTCTTGCGTTTACATGCGTTTGTAATAAACGCCACTTTTCTTTTTTTACCGCAGGATGTTTTTTGTGGCCCCAAATTTTATCTCTTGCAAGTCTGGCACTTTCTTGCAAATCAACAATAGGAAAGGGATAATGCTCACCAATACTAACTTCACAAAACAATTGATCCATTGCGGTCATTTTCCATGGTTCATGAATTTGTAGTTCGGGTACGTTTCTTAATTCCGGAACCCATTTTTTAATAAATACCCCTTTAGGGTCATGCTGTTGAGAGTTTTTTACCGGATTATATAAACGAACCGTATTAATACCAGTGGTGCCCGCTTGCATTTGAAATTGCGTAAAATGAATTCCTGGTTCATAATCTAAAAACAGTTTGGCCAAATGATATACTCCATCGCGCCAATCTTGGTCTAAGTTAAGTGCTAAAAAAGAAACCACCATGGCGCGCATTCTAAAATTAATCCAACCAGAATGTTTTAACGCCCGCATACAGGCATCAATTAAAGGATACCCCGTTGTACCTGTTTCCCATGCCTTAATAAAGGCTTCATTTTTTTTATGCGGTAGCAGTTCGTATCCTTTATTGATACAGGCGGTTTCATAACTGCATTCCATTTCAAATTTCTGAATAAAATGACAATGCCAATGCAACCTTGTCAGCATCGCAGTAAAAGCACCCTTTTTTAGCGTTCGGTTGGGGTGGGTAGCTATAAATTGAAACGCTTGTTTAATACTTAAATTACCCCAAGCAAGGTAAGGAGACAATCTACTGCAAGCAGTTCTACTTTCTGTAGGCTTTGAAATATGCCGCTGATAATTAAAACCTCTTTTTTGAGTAAATGATCTTAAATAACGCCAGGCATTTTCTTCTCCAGCCGGTTGGTATTGTTTGGGATATTGGCTGATTTTAGTTTCTAGTTCTTTTGGAAGTAAAAAAGAGTGTGTAATTTTTATCTTTGGAGAAACCGAATAACTATTTTGAATAATTGGTGATTGCATTTCTTTATGCCATTGCTTACTCCAATTATTTCGATTTTTTATACCTCTTAAAATACCATCGCGCTGTGATTCTTGCCAATTAATTTGATTTTGAGCACAAAATAATTTCACTTCTCTATCTCGCTGCCAAGTCGTTTCAGTTCCACTTTCTTGGAAGCTAAAAATTGTGTTGATCGTAAAATTCTTGGTGATATGTTCAAATACTTGCATCGCTTCTCCATAAAATACCTCTACATTTCTGTGGTAGGGTTTTAGTGTTTTATTTAGAGATAAAATGGAGTGGTATACAAACTGCAAATGCCGTAAACTAGTGTCAGGATATTTAATAAGAGAAGGCTCAAACAAATAAATCACAAGGTAAGAGATGCCAGCGCGCTCTGCCTTATAAAAAGGTTCGTGATCCTGAGATCGAATATCACGCTTTAACCAAACAATATTTAGAGCTAGTTTATTCACAATTCTAACTGTTTTTTGCATTTTTTCCAAAAGGAAAAGAAAGAAGGATAATAGCCATTTACATCAAACATCCATTCTCGCGGTTCCTCTATACCCTTATAATGACCGCTGAGTGGATGTTCCTTAAAGTAAATCTCTTTTAAGTTGAAAGCGGTGGTGAAGTCATTAAACTCTCCAATGTAAATTTGAATCTGACTTATATTTTCTCTTGAAAATGTAATGATAAAATCAATCGTTTTCCTAGATACTGGCTGTCTCTTATAC
>CAJXPI010000344.1 GCA_913057875.1 uncultured Flavobacteriales bacterium | reverse complement strand
CTATTCTAGCGGTTCCTGTTTCGTTAATAGGGGCCTTTTTCGTGATTCAGTTTTTTGGACTATCTATTAATCTAGTCACTTTGTTTGCATTGGTTTTAGCCATAGGAATTGTGGTCGATGATGCCATTGTAGTCGTAGAAGCCGTCCATGCCAAAATGGAAGAACATCCTCATTTATCTCCTTATCAAGCGGTGAAACGGGTGCTGAGTGAAATTAGTGGGGCTATTATAGCGATTACAGCGGTTATGGTTTCGGTGTTTCTTCCCATCGCATTTATGTCGGGTCCTGTAGGAACATTTTACAGACAGTTTTCGATAACTATGGCAAGTGCTATTGTTATTTCAGCCATTATCGCATTGACGCTTACGCCAGTTTTATGTGCTATGTTATTAAAAAATAATCATGGGAAGAAAAAGAAACGAAATTTATTAACGCGTTTTCTAGATGGCTTTAATAATGGGTTTGATAAAATAACGGGTGGTTACGTTGCCCTATTAAGAAAAATGGTAAGTAGACGATGGTTGACTTTTGGAATTCTAATTGCTTTTGGTATTGGAATCGTCATTGAAAATCAAATATTACCAGCTGGGTTTATTCCGAGTGAAGATCAAGGAACCATATATGCCATAATTCAAACCCCTCCGGGAGCTACTTTAGAACGCACCAATCAAGTATCTCAGAAACTGCAAAAAATCTGTGAGGAAGTGGATGGAGTAGAATCAGTGTCCTCGTTAGCAGGATATGAGATTATGACGGAAGGAAGAGGGTCAAATGCAGGTACGTGCTTGATAAATCTCAAAAAATGGTCGGATAGAGAGCATACGGTGAAAGAAATCATGGAAGAACTGGAGGAGAAGTCCGAAGGTTTAGGTGCCATTGTTGAGTTTTTTGAGCCGCCTGCTATTCCTGGGTTTGGTTCTTCTGGCGGTTTTTCTATGCGTTTATTAGATCAAACTACTACCACTGACTACCAGGCCTTTGATAAGATCAACAAGCAATTCATGGATGATTTAAGTAAGCGTAAAGAATTGACTGGATTGTTTACATTTTTTGCGGCCAATTATCCACAGTATGAATTGGTAATGGACAATGATAAAGCCATGCAAAAGGGTGTTTCTATCGGTAAAGCGATGGAGAATCTGAATATATTGATTGGAAGTACGTATGAACAAGGTTTTATCAAGTTTGGCAGGTTCTTTAAAGTGTATGTGCAATCAGACCCGAAGTTTAGAAGACTTCCTACCGATGTATTGAAATTGTTTGTCAAAAATGAAGCGGGAGAAATGGTTCCTTATTCGGCCTTTATGACCATGAAAAAAACACAGGGGCCAAATGAGGTAACACGGTTCAATATGTATAATTCAGCGGCTATTCGTGGCCTCCCTGCTAAAGGGTATACTTCTGCAGATGCCATTGAAGCCATTAGAGAAGTGGCTGACGAATCATTACCCAAAGACTATGACATTGCATGGGAAGGTTTGTCTTACGATGAATCAAAAAGAGGGAATGAGTCCTTGTATGTATTCTTGATCGTATTGGTGTTTGTTTATTTTGTTTTGGCCGCACAGTATGAGAGTTTCATCATTCCGTTAGCGGTTGTGTTTTCTCTTCCGGTTGGTGTCTTTGGTTCTTTCATGGTTCTTAAAATGATGGGACTTGATAACGATGTTTATGCACAGATCGGCTTGATCATGTTGGTTGGTTTATTGGGTAAAAATGCCGTGTTAATCGTGGAGTTTGCCGTTCAAAAAAGAGTAGAAGGGTTCACTATTTTGGATGCCGCCATTGAGGGTGCTAAGGTTCGTTTTCGTCCTATTTTGATGACTTCCTTTGCATTTATTGCAGGTCTAATTCCATTAATTATGGCAAGTGGAGCGGGTGCCGTAGGCAACCGAACCATTGGAGCATCTGCTTTAGGAGGTATGTTGTTCGGAACTCTTTTTGGAGTCATAATAGTACCTGGGTTGTATTACATATTTGCTAAAATGGCCAATGGCCGTAAACTTATAAAAAATGAAGAAGAAGGTTCATTATCAGAAGAAATCGTACACCATGAGAAGTAATTTCGGGCTGCGTATTCTTTCCTTTGTTTTGGTTTTTTC
>CAJXPI010000343.1 GCA_913057875.1 uncultured Flavobacteriales bacterium | reverse complement strand
ATCTACACAGAGTAGATCGTCGGCAGCGTCAGATGTGTATAAGAGACAGACCTTGTACTTGATGCAGAAGTAGTTAAAGAATACATTCAAGGCGATCTAAACCTTGAGAACACCACGGCTGAGTTAAAACGAATTCTTTACAATGAAGACTACCGTCAAAACATGTTAAACGAATACGAATCGTTAAAACGTGAACTTGGAAATGCGGGAGCTTCGGAGCGTACCGCTAAAATGATGTTAAAATACTTGAAAGCATAGGCCGATTAGTTGGAATAATTATTTTTGGCAGCCGCTAGCAACCATGCTTTTATGAACAGATTTACCATTCTTATTCTATTATTCATTCTTTCTTTTACTGGAAAAACACAACAACGTGATCATTTAGTTTTAGGGCTTTTTTGGAATGAAAAACCCCAAACCATTATTGTTTCAGTACGTGGTGGAGAATACAAACTTGTGGGTGATGGTAAAACTGAGGTTCCTTTCAAAACCAATGATATGTTTCATATCAGTCAGGTAGGAGGGAAAGTGAAAGTTAAAAATCTCTCCAAAACTTTTGGTTCCTTTTCTAAGGTGGAGATTATTGAAGTTAACGATACCAGTAGTTTAAACATAAAGTCGAGTAAGCCTAAAATGGCTAACCGGGTGTATGAAGATAATTTTAGGATCTACGCTAAAGAAGGAAAATTGAAGATTTTGAATGACGCCAAACTATCAAACTACGTGGCAGGAGTTGTTCAATGGGAGTCGGGTAATGGTAACTCCTTGGAATATTATAAAGTACAAGCCATTATTACACGTACCTACGCCTTAAAGAACATTAATAAATACGAATCGGAAGGATTTAATTTATGTGACCGAGTAGATTCTCAGGTGTACAAGGGTAGGTCCAAAAACAAAGACATTCTAACAGCAGTAAAGCAAACCAAAGGGCTGGTTTTGGTAGATAATCAAATGAGTTTGATTTCGGCAGTTTTTCACTCTAATTCAGGTGGAGCCACTAGAAACTCAGAAGATGTTTGGACTCGAAAAATGCCTTACCTGAGATCTGTAAAAGATACTTTTAGTATTGGTCAACCCCATTACGCCTGGGAAAAGACGATTCCTACAGAGAAATGGTTAGGGACGCTAAAGTCTAGATTTAATGTGGACGTAGATAACAAGAAAATTAAAAAGTACGTTAATTCTTATTGCCCTTCTAAACGTCAAAACTTTATGTTTCCTAAAAACAATGTGCGTTTAACTAGCGTTCGCTCTGCCTTTGGCTTACGATCTACTGACTTCTGCGTAAAAGAAAAAGGTAGCAACGTGGTTATCACAGGGGTTGGATTTGGACATGGTGTAGGATTATCACAAGAGGGCGCTATGAAAATGACGCTACAAGGCTATTCTTTTGAAGAGGTTTTAATGTTTTACTACAAGAAAGTTCACTTAGTGAATTTAGACACCATGGACTTACTTGAATAACAGGTATAATTACCTGAATTTCAATAAATAAAACTTAAACTAGACATTTTATATAACTACATCCTCTAATTTTAAGAGGTGAAATGGTTAAATCAAATACCTCTAATGCGTCTGGTTACTCCATTCTGTTTGGGTATTGTATTTTGTTTTTATCATCCTTATCCTCTATCTAATAAAGCATCCTTTTCATTATTTACCCTAGTACTCGTTTTACTATTTATTTCACTTCGATTAAAATTTAACCGCCAATTCCATTTGCGTTGGATTTTTGGATTAATTACTATCGCACTCTATTTCCTTTTGGGATTAACCTACGCCAATTTTAGAGTGGAGCAATTTTCGAAAGAACACTACCTAAACCATCTAACTTCAAAACCCATTAAAGGTTACAAGGCAACTCTAATATCAGAACCTGAAAAAAAGAAAAATGGGTACAGAGCAATTATTGAGGTAACTCACATTCAAGATGAAAAAGGATGGCATTCCAGTACTGGAAAAGCTTTAACATACCTTACCCCTAAAGCATCAAGTTCACCAGCATATGGTGATCAAATTCTGTTCTTCAAAAAGCCCTCAAGCGTCCCTCCTCCCTCCAATTTTGATGAGTTTAATTACAAAAGTTATTTATTTCACCATTACATATATGACCTGTCTCTTATACACATCTGACGCTGCCGACGATCTACTCTGTGTAG
>CAJXPI010000342.1 GCA_913057875.1 uncultured Flavobacteriales bacterium | reverse complement strand
GCGTCAGATGTGTATAAGAGACAGATTATAACCTGCAGGGAAAGAACCGAAAAAGGTAAATGTCTTGGTTTCAAAGTTGAAATATTCAGAAGGGTGTTTGTTTCCAACACCTACTTTTCCTTGTTCGGAAACGTTAAGGCTCATGGTCATTGGTTCTCCATTTCTTAAAATTTCCATGGTTACCTCATTGCCTTTGTTTTCTTGGGCTGCTTTTACAAAGTCAATATAATAGGCTGCCTCAGCTCCATTGATGGTTTGAAACTCATCACCTTTCAATAACCCTGCTTTTTCAGCGGGTGAATTGGGTAAAATACTATCTGCAATAAATGGAATTCTTTCGGTAAAAGCGCCACGTTCCTTACGGGCTAAAAACTCTTGCTCAAATTCGGCAGGAAGCGTAATGTCAACTTTGTTTCCGTTACGGTTTACTTGAACTGTTTTAATCTCATCATCCAGTAATAACTCTAAGAAAATATCTTGATATGTGGTTTCCTCACCAATAGCCTCGTTATTTACGGCCACAATTTGGTCGCCATTTTCAAAACCAATTTCGTTCATGTACGGACTTACATCAACTCCGTATTTGGCTTCATTGGCAGGTAAAATGGTTTGTCCCCATGTAAATAAAATCATGGAGTAAATTAACCAACTAAGTATTACGTTTACAGTTACTCCGCCAATCATTACAATTAAACGTTGCCAAGCGGGTTTACTTCTAAACTCGTATGGTTGGGGTTCCTGTTTCATTTGCTCAGTATCCATTGATTCATCAATCATACCTGACAATTTAACATATCCTCCTAATGGCACCCATCCAATACCATATTCTGTATCGCCCTTTTTGTATTTAAACAAGGAGAACCAAGGGTCAAAAAACAAATAAAACTTTTCTACACGTACGCCAAATAACTTAGCGGGAATAAAATGTCCTAATTCGTGCAGCACAACTAAGATGGATAGACTCATAATAAGTCCAAGAGCCTTGATAAAAAATTCTTCCATTTAAAAATTTAAAAGTATGTCTCAAAAATAGGCCTTTCCTGAGTACAGAAAAGGCCTTTGAGAAGTTCGTTTTAAGTCGCAAATGTTAATTAGATTCGTTCTAATTACACTTACAAAGTGTTTGTTTATTTTGAGCTATCTTTTACAATTACATCGTGCGCTCCACCTTCAATAATACTAGTAGAGGAAACCAATGTAAGTTTCGAATTAGCTTGCATTTCTTTAATGGAGGAAACCCCGCTACTACACATGGTAGATTTGATTTTTCCTAAAGTAATATCTAGATTGTCTTTTAGTTTACCTGCGTAAGGGACGTAGCTATCCACACCTTCCTCAAATTTCAAGCTGTTGTTACCACCCATGTCGTAACGTTGCCAGTTTCTTGCTCGGTTTGAACCTTCGCCCCAGTATTCTTTTACGTAGCTTCCGCCAACCATTAATTTACGGGTTGGACTTTCATCAAAACGAGCAAAATAACGACCCATCATTAAAAAGTCAGCACCCATTGCTAAGGCAAGAGTCATGTGGTAATCTTGTACAATACCACCGTCAGAACAAATTGGAACGTACTCACCCGTTTGTGCAAAGTATTCGTCTCTCGCTTCGGCTACTTCAATAATAGAAGTGGCTTGTCCACGACCAATTCCTTTTTGCTCACGTGTAATACAGATGGATCCACCACCAACACCCACTTTAATAAAGTCCGCACCCGCTTTCGCTAAGTACATGAAACCTTCACGGTCTACCACATTACCGGCTCCTACAAATACATTTTCGTGATTTTCCTTAATGTACTGGATAGTGTCTTTTTGCCATTCAGAAAAACCATCTGAAGAATCAATACACAATAAATCAACACCGGCCTCAACTAATGCAGGAACACGTTCGTGGTGATCTCTACTATTAATTCCAGCACCTACGATTAACCTTTTTTGCGCATCCAATACTTCGTTTGGATTCATTTTGTGGTTATCGTAATCTTTACGGAAAACGAAGTATTTTAAACATCCATTTTTGTCCAAAATAGGAAGGGTGTTTAATTTGTTTTCCCAAATAATATCATTGGCTTCGTTTAACGAAATTCCATCTTTGCCGGTAATCATATCGGCAAGTGGCGTCATGAAGCTGTCTCTTATACACATCTCCGAGCCCACGAGACTCCTGAGCATCTCG
>CAJXPI010000341.1 GCA_913057875.1 uncultured Flavobacteriales bacterium | reverse complement strand
TCTACACAGAGTAGATCGTCGGCAGCGTCAGATGTGTATAAGAGACAGGAAAATGATTAAATATATATTACTGTTCATAAACTTAATCTTCGTATCAAATTTTGCTTTTTCTCAAAAAGAAATTAATCCAAATGGATACAATATTTTTTTCTATGAAAATGGGCAAAAATCTTCGGAAGGAAATTTCGTAAATGGAAAACCGGAGGGTTTTTGGAAAAACTATTTTGAAACCGGTGTGATCAAATCAGAAGGGAATAGGAAAAACCATCTATTGGATAGCACATGGATTTTTTATTTCGAAAATGGATTACTGAAAGAAAAATCAGACTATATCAAATCCAAAAGGCAAGGATTTTCGTTTAGATATTCTGAAGAAGGTTTTTTGCTGGAAAAAGTGAATTATATAAATGATACTATTCAAGGTTTTGGTTATAAATATTTTACAGATTTATCCCGGGTAGAATTTGAAGAACCCTATGTGTCTGGTATCAAAGAAGGTAGGGGATATCAATTTGCTCGAGACGGTAGGATTGTTGGAATAATTACCTACGAAAAAGGTACACTCAAGAGTATGCAAACCATAAATGGATATAATTCAAAAAATAAAAAAGTTGGTTTATGGATTGAGTATTATGAGGACATTTCAGACCGTAAAGCAAAGCAGTTGGAGGGAAGGTATAAAGATGGCTTGAAACATGGTTATTTTAGAGAATACGACAAAAAGGGAGCCCAATTAGCTACGATAAAATACGTCAACGGTCAAGTTGTTGAAAATGCGGAGGAATTAATGGGTGTGGATTTGGTTCGCGAATTCTATCCAGATGCTTCTGTAAAATGGGAAAAAACTTATTTGGGCTCCAAACCTCATGGAATTTGGAAAAAGTTTGATACTTCTGGAGTTGTTGTTGAAAGTATCATTTACAGTAAAGGGGTTAAAAATGGTGAGGGTATTATTGATATTGAGGGAATTAAGCAAGGACCTTGGAAAGAATATTATTCAGAAGGCATATTAAGGGCTGAAGGAAAATATGAAAATGGCGCCCGTGTTGGTAAATGGAAATTTTATCACTTAAATGAAAAACTGGAACAAGTGGGTGTTTACCGTAAAGGTGGAAAACCGCATGGTGACTGGGTTTGGTATTATGATAATGGAGCAGTTAGAAGAGAAGAAACTTATATCAATGGGAATGAAGATGGAAATTTAATAGAGTACAGCGAAGAAGGTGAAATAATTAAACAAGGAGAATATATTGAAGGCTTTAAAGAAGGGGAATGGGTTATTAACTCAGGAGATTATATTGAAAAAGGTAATTTCGTTGGCGGAATGATGCATGGTTACTGGGAAGGGGTTTACAAGAGTACTGGAAAAGTAGCTTTTAAAGGAGAATATTTGGAAGATGAACCAGATGGAAAGCACACTTTCTATTATGTAAATGGAAAAAAAATGTTAGAGGGGAAATATCAAATAGGTTTAAAAGTTGGGGATTGGAAAAGGTACGATTCTAATGGCTTAGTGGTTTTGACTATCCAATATAGAAATGGTGTAGCAATGAAGTTAAGTGGTAAAAAGGTGATTGGAAATCCAGATGAATAAAATTTCAAAGGCCATAAAAAATGGGACGATTATAAGATAATCGTCCCATTTTTGTTTAAAATCTATTTTAATCCTCTTTTGAGCCCACAAATTTTGGAATGAACACCAATGCTACTAAAGCGGTAGTTACGTGAAATGGGACCGTTAATAAGGCTAAATCATCAGGAATATCACCTGCTTGTAATAAACCCATTTCAATAAGTTGATCAGGAAAAAATTGAACAACAATACTTAATACAAATCCTATTAATATGATAGCCAAATATATTTTGGTTCCTTTTTCATAATCTTTTGAAGAAAGCACATAGTAAAGAATCGAGGCAATAATGGGTGGAATGAATGATCCAATAGATAAGGCCATTTCATCTATGATTGCCGGGAATTCTACTTCCTTGATTAGGGGTAGGAAAAAGAATAAAATGTTATTTAATGCGGCTGTTATTATTCCTGCTAAAAACCCTCCAACTACATATTTCCACACGGTGTAGGTACGTGTTTGTGCTACGATTGCTTGTTCCATATTGATTAGTTTATATATTTTTTGATTCGATACGCTAAAGGTAATTTAAGTTATTATTATTC
>CAJXPI010000340.1 GCA_913057875.1 uncultured Flavobacteriales bacterium | reverse complement strand
CGAGATGCTCAGGAGTCTCGTGGGCTCGGAGATGTGTATAAGAGACAGGAGTATCTCCATTTTCGTTAATATATAAAGTATCTTCTGTTGAAGTTTCAAAAGCTCCTTTTAAATCTGCGAGTTCAGCAGCTAATGCATCTTTATCCTCTTGCGAAGCAAGCACATCAAAAGTCACAAATGTCATAGAAGCCGTATTTTCATTTTGCTCAAATCTTGTTTCATGCTTGTGTGCATTGTAATATGCTTTTAAATCTGCATCTGAGACTTCTACCGACTCATCAGGGGTATCATTATAAAATGAAGAAACATAGCTAAACGAAACCTTACTGTTTTGATCCATTTGATTTCTTTCTAACTCTACGTCAGTCATAAAAATACTTTTCGAAACTAGAGCAGCGTATTTTGCATCAACGGCAGGTTTACGTAAATAATTTTCTCTAAAGTTCTCCCATGAAGTTCTTGCTTCTAAAGAGTTTTCATTTTCAGCATAAACCACTTGTTGCAAGTAAGAAATAACAGCAGCACCATTTAATGAACCATCTGGGTTAGCATAATTACTAACAATTTGTCCAGTTTGAGGATCAGAAAAGTATTGTCTTAATGTAGGATTATCCCCCATTTTAATCATTTCCACTAATTCTTCATCCGATACAGACAAACCTAAAGCCTCATACTCACTACCAAGAATTTCTGCTTTTAACATATCATTCCATACCTGCTCTCTCATTTGCTGGCGTTGTTCTGCAGTAGCATTACCCCTAGCAGCTTCCATTTCAGAAACTTTGATTTCAAAATCTTGATACGACACTTTGGTACCATTTATTTCTCCTACCTCATTATTTGAACCAGAAAAAAAGGTACTTGTTGACTCTAAAGCCCCTCCTAATACAAATAGTAGCATTGCACTACCAATAATTCCAATTAATAATCCTGAGTGTTGTCTAATAGATCCGATTGCGGCCATTGTAATTTCAATTTTTTGTTGGGGTGCGAATATAACAATTCTAAATTAGTATAAGCGCACTTAATTACTTCTTAATTATTAGGGTTAACGGTCAATTTCACCTCATTGATTTTATTATCTGACACAGAGATAATATCAAATTCAAAATTTCCTATGATAATATGATCGCCTTTCTTTGGAATGGACTCAAAATGTTCAATAATTAAACCTGCCAAAGTTTCATAGTTATCACTTTTGGGTAGGTTTAAACCAAATTCCTCATTTATGTAATCAATTTCTAATCTAGAACTCAATGAATACACGGTGTCCGAAATTCTTGTTTCTTTAAACTCTTCTTTGTCGTGTTCATCTTCAATTTCGCCAAAAATTTCCTCTACAATATCTTCCAAGGTCAACATACCTGATGTTCCACCAAACTCATCCACCACTACAGCCATACTTTGACGCTTTTTAATGAAAGTACTCATTACATCATCCGCAGGCATGGTTTCTGGAACCACTAGTATTGGTCGCAAAACATATTTAATAGCGGCAGGTTTCTGATAAAAATCATTGGAATGCACATAACCAATAATACGGTCAATAGTACCACGATAAACGATTACTTTGGAGTGCCCCGTTTCTAAAAACTTTTCTAATAACTCTGAAACATTATCATGTATTTCCACGGCAACTAATTCGTTTCTTGGAATCATGCATTCACGGGCCTTAACCGAATTAAACTCCAGAACATTTTGCATAAGTTGAATTTCATTGTCCAAATCTTCTTGATCCATATTTCCTGAAGAGATCTCACGCAAATAATGATCTAAGTCAACTAGGCCATATTCCATTTTCTCTTCCGGAACTTCAATCCTTAAAATAAATTTAAAAATGAAGTTACTACACCAGTTTACAAAAGTTACCAATGGATAAAAGAGGTAATACGTTACAAATACTGGAAGTGCAAATATTTTCAAACTACGGTTTGGGTTTTGACTGAATATAACCTTAGGGAGGAATTCGGCTAAAACAAGAATCACACCAGTGGATATAAGGGTTTGCACTAAAAGCACTAAAAGTCCGTTTTCGGTATATGCTTGGATAGCCGGAGTCAAAATCACCCCCATTGCTAAACCATATAACACTAAGGAAACATTGTTTCCCAGTAACATTGCTGTAATAAACCTGTCTCTTATACACATCTCCGAGCCCACGAGACTCCTGAGCATC
>CAJXPI010000339.1 GCA_913057875.1 uncultured Flavobacteriales bacterium | reverse complement strand
TACACAGAGTAGATCGTCGGCAGCGTCAGATGTGTATAAGAGACAGGGGAAATACTTCAAAGTAGAGGAAAATCAAATTAGTGAAGCTCTAAAAGAATTTGAGCCAGATAATAATCGTTCACAGGTACTGGAATCGGGTAAAAATACTTTGATTATGGATGCCTATAATGCTAATCCTTCTTCGGTGTGGGAAGCCGTTAAAAGCTTGTCGCTAATGGAGACGGAGAAGCCTAAAATGGTTTTGTTGGGAGATATGTTTGAACTGGGTAGTTTTAGTGAATTAGAACACCAAGAGATGCTAAATAAGGCGGCTGATTGTGGTTTTAACACTTCAATATTTGTAGGAGAACATTACGCGAAAGCAATTTCTCCAAAAGGGATAAATGTATTTGCTAAGAAAGAAGATGCGGAAGTTTATCTCAAAAAAATCGCTCCCGAAGGAGCGATAATTCTGTTAAAAGGATCTCGTGGCATGCGCATGGAGACCTTTAAAGATATGTTGTAAAGACTATTTTAAAATAGATCTTCCAATTACAATTTTCTGGATTTCTGAAGTTCCTTCATAAATCTGAGTAATCTTTGCATCACGCATCATACGTTCTACATGGTATTCCTTTACGAATCCGTAACCACCATGTACTTGTACCGCTTCTGTAGTAACTTCCATTGCTACGCGAGAAGAGAACTCTTTAGCCATAGCTCCTGCTTTAGTAATTGGTAAATGCTGGTCTTTCAGGTAAGCAGCTTGTAAACATAAAAGTCTTGCAGCTTCTACGCTGGTAGCCATGTCAGCTAATTTAAAAGAAATAGCTTGGTGCTCAGCGATTGGCTTCCCAAATGCAGTTCTTGTTTTAGCGTATTCAATTGAAGCTTCCATTGCTCCAGATGCTATACCTAATGCTTGAGATGCAATACCAATACGTCCACCTTCTAAGATCATCATCGCGAATTTGAATCCAAACCCTTCTTCACCAATCATGTTTTCAGCAGGAACTCTACAGTCGTTGAATAACAACGTATGCGTATCAGAACTTCTAATCCCTAATTTGTTTTCTTTAGCGCCTACAACAAATCCTTCCATTCCTCTTTCTACGATGAATGCACTAATTCCTTTATGACCTAAATCTGGGTTGGTTTGAGCAATTACAATGTAAGTAGAAGCACTAGAACCATTCGTGATCCAGTTTTTAGTGCCGTTTAAGATGTAAGAATCACCATCTTTTACGGCCATAGTTCTTTGAGAAGTAGCATCCGAACCTGCTTCTGGTTCCGATAAACAAAAAGCTCCAATTTTTTGACCAGAAGCCAATGGTACTAAATATTGCATCTTTTGCTCTTCTGTACCGTATTTTTCAAGACCCCAACAAACTAATGAGTTGTTTACAGACATAGCCACAGAAATAGCGGCATCTACTTTAGAGATCTCCTCCATAGCCAAAACGTAAGATACTGTATCCATTCCACTACCACCGTATTTAGGATCTACCATCATTCCCATGAACCCTAGTTCGCCTAACTGACGAATTTCATCTTCACCGAATCTTTGGTTTTCATCTCTTTCTAATACCGTTTTTGCCACCACATTTTGGGCAAAGTCGCGTGCAGCATCTCTTACTGCTATTTGCTCTTCTGTTAACTGAAAATCCATTAATTTGTAGTTATAATTTCTAAATAATAATTAGGATGCAAAAGTACTATTCCAATCGTATAATTCCTACTAATGAACTTCTCAAATATGACCGATGAATATTATGTAATTGGGTTGATGTCAGGAACCTCTATGGATGGTTTAGATTTAGCTTATGTTCACTTCCAGCGTCAGGAAAGTAAGTGGAGCTTTAAAATTATTTATGCAGAAACGGTTTCGTATTCTCCTCAGTGGTTGGATGATTTAAATAATGCGCGCTCTTTAGAAACATCGGAATTAGATGTTTTGGATGAAGCTTACGGATCCTATTTAGGAATTGCGGTACATAATTTTTTAGAAAAATATGCTATTCAAAAAGTGGATTTTGTAGCCAGTCATGGACACACCATTCATCATAGACCAAATGAAGGAATTACGGTTCAAATAGGGAGCAGTCGGAAAATTTTAAATGAAATTAATTTGCCGGTGGTTAACGACTTTAGAACCTGTCTCTTATACACATCTCCGAGCCCACGAGACTCCTGAGCATC
>CAJXPI010000338.1 GCA_913057875.1 uncultured Flavobacteriales bacterium | reverse complement strand
GTCGGCAGCGTCAGATGTGTATAAGAGACAGTGCGTATTGAGTAACGTTATTTCGTCTTTTGCTAAAACGAGTCGGTCAGCTTTGTAAAATAGTAAGCTGAGGATACTTAAAAGATCCATTATAACGGTGGTGGAAAAAAATGAAATTACAATGGTTTTACTAATTGGGTCTATATTTTTATTTCCAAAAAGGCTAAAAATTAAAAAAGTCCATAGTATGAAATGCGTAACCCAGTTATGATAGTATCCTTTAAATTCGATGATTTTCTTATCTCCAGGAATCAGGTAATTCCTAGCTTTAATTAGTTTAATTATTCTCCGTGAGAAAATGACAATAATCAGAAGGTTGATGACACATATGGTAATAATTATAGGGGTAGACATAAGAAGAAAAAAATTGATTAAAACAACAATTGGGTATCGTTGTATTCCATTATAGAAAGCGACACATTTTCTTGGGTTAAAACATAATTTGCTACGTATTTAGCAGTTATACCTGAAGGTTTAGCATAGGCTAATTTTTGTTTTAGAGTATTGTAATCCGTTGTTTTGTTGCCTGCTTTGATAAATCCGAAGCCGTGAAACTGTCCTTCTTTAATTAAAATGAAAGCTTCTTCATTGGGTTTTCTTCCCGCTTCCCAAATCACAAAATTTAAAGGATAATCTTGGTGATTATCAATCATCATTTGGAAATTGGAGTTGTGAGTATCTTCGGTAATATGACCGTTAACAGGAACTGAAATTTGGCACAACTCCGGACTCAATTCATTGTTCTTAACAATTTCAAATAAGCTTTCTCTCGCTCCCAATAAACTGTAGGCGGTGAGCAAGGAAGGACCATTGTATTTGCCTTTTACAATTCCCACGCGCCAGTTATGACTTTGGTCTTTATAGTAACTTAAGTGATACTTGGTAGGGGCGTGCTTTTGACTTTTATTATACGGTGGCCAATGTTTTCTAATTTCCGAATCTTCGTGTAGCAAAGCCAATAACTCTGAACCGGTTAAAAAATAATCAATGGCACAAACTTCTTTATGAAATCCAGCCGATTTAGCAGAGGTTTTCTTACCTGAAAAGTGTTGACCAACCCGCGTTCTTATTTTTACCGCTTTACCAATGTAAAGAATTTCACCTTGATTATTTTTCAAATAATAAACTCCCGGTTCTTCGGGTAAGTTGGTAAACGTTTCTAAATCTAATCCAGAAGGAAGGTTGACTTCTTTGCCATTAGTCAAATAGGTTTTCCAAAATTCATCGTAATCTAAGCGCAACAACTCGTGCAGTAATTGAACCGTAGCTTTGGTATCGGCCATAGCGCGGTGAGCATCCATGTTCTTTATGCCAAAATGCCCGCAAATATTCCCTAAAGAGTACGATTTATGGCCCGGTACAATTTTTCGACTGTAACGAACCGTGCACATTTTCTTAGTAGGCATCGTTTGTCCGGCTTCTTCCAATTCCTTTTTTACAAAAGAATAGTCAAAGTTGACATTGTGTGCCACAAATATTTTGTCTTTCAGTAAATCGGCTACTTTAGGAGCGATGTATTGAAATTGCGGAGCATCTTCAACCATTTGATTGGTAATACCCGTCAAATTGGTAATAAATGGAGGAATGTGCATTTCCGGATCAACTAACGATTGAAATTCATCTAAAATGGATTCCCCATCCGTAATCACAATGGCAATTTCGGTAATTCTGCCCAAATTGGCATTTCCTCCTGTGGTTTCAATATCTACTACTGCAAAAAGCATCGTACAAAAATAGAGAGATTTTAGGTTTAATTTTACCTCCTTAGCGAAGGATTCAAAAAATATATCATATTTGCTAAAACAATCAACAAACCAACAACTATCGGAATGAAATTCCTTTGGAATACCATACAAATCCTACTCATCTGGGTGTGGACCCTCATCTCTTGTATATTAGGTCTTTTTCTGCTTTTATTCTTTTCGCAACAACGTTCCATTTACCTTACATCACAGTTTTGGTCAGGCTTTATTTTAAAGTTGACCGCAGTAAAAGTTGAAGTGGTAGGAAGTGAGAATATTCCAGTAAATGAGTCGGTTATTTACGTTTCTAACCATGAATCGTCTTATGATATACCAGCTTTATTTTGGGGACTTCCCGTACCCTTATTTTACCTGTCTCTTATACACATCTCCGAGCCCACGAGACTCCTGAGCATCT
>CAJXPI010000337.1 GCA_913057875.1 uncultured Flavobacteriales bacterium | reverse complement strand
TCTACACAGAGTAGATCGTCGGCAGCGTCAGATGTGTATAAGAGACAGAACTATCGGCACGAACTTCAATAGCATAGGTCACTAGTAAGTAGGCGGCATATCGTAATTCATATCCAGATAGGTTTAATTTTTCTTGAATGTAGCGACTCAAATGCGTGTCTAAACGGTGAAGGTATTGGTAACTTTGAACAGGAGCCAATAAGTTTTTATAGGTGTAGTCTTCACAACCGGTATGGTTCAATTTTGAAAGCTGTTTTTTCAAATAAAAGGCATGTCGCGCTTCTTCTGCTGCGTGTTTCAAAATGATAAGATTCACTTTGGTGGGATGTTCAGATGCAGAGATTTTTCGAGCGCCTGAATTTTCCATCATTGAAAGTGTGTTTAACCACTTTGCATGAGTTTGATCGTTAGCTACTATTTGATTGATTGTTGATTCTAAGTTCATAACCTATGCGTTAAGAGCCAATTTAATGGCTTCTGTAATTTTTTTTAATTCTTGTTCTGTAATAATATATGGGGGCATAATGTAAATCAGTTTGCCAAATGGACGAATCCAAACCCCTTGCTCTACAAAAAGTTTTTGAATTTCGGCCACGTCAACGGGTTCTTTCATTTCTACCACTCCAATGGCACCCAATACTCGGGTGTCATTCACTTTAGGGTGTTTTATTAAGGGAAGAATTTCTTGTTTTAATTGGTTTTCAATCTGAGTCACTCGTTCTTGCCAAGGCGAGTTTTGAAGCAAGTTTAAACTGGCTATAGCCACGGCACACGCTAATGCATTCCCCATAAAAGTAGGTCCATGCATAAAAACACCTGGATCTCCAGAGGAAATGGTTTGACTCACATCATTTGTGGTGAGTGTAGCTGCTAAACTCATGTAGCCTCCTGTTAATGCTTTTCCTACACACATGATGTCTGGAACAATAGCCGCGTGTTCTACAGCAAACATTTTTCCTGTACGACCAAAACCAGTCGCAATTTCATCAGCAATTAGTAATACGTTGAATTCAGTACATAAATCTTTAACCGTTTTCAAGTACTCTGGAGAATAAAAACGCATACCTCCGGCACCTTGAACAATAGGCTCTAAAATAATGCTAGCTATACTGGAATGGTTCTCTATTAAGTGATTCTTTAATGAATCAATATCTCCTTCTTGTAAAGATTGCTCAAATTTGGATTGAGGAGCTTCCGCGAAATAGGAAATTGGAAAGGCACCTTTAAAAATATGGTGCATACCATTCACTGGATCGCAAACGGACATCGCTTTGAAAGTATCCCCGTGATAGCCATTTTTTATAGTGAGTACCTTGTTCTTATCAGGCTGGCCTTTAGCATGCCAATATTGTAAACTCATTTTAATAGCCACTTCTACCGAAACAGAGCCACTATCACACAAGAATACCTTTTGCAAGGGTTCTGGAGTTAAATTTACAAGCAATTTAGCTAATTCAATGGCAGGCTTATGGGTGATTCCGCCAAACATTACATGCGCCATCTTTTCAGACTGCTCTTGCAATGCTTTGTTTAGTATTGGATGGTTGTAACCGTGAATGGCTGTCCACCAAGACGACATTCCGTCTACCAGTTTTTTACCATCCGGCATATTTAAATACACGCCATTGGCAGAGTCTATAGCATACACCGGTAGTGCATTTTCTATCGAAGTATACGGATGCCAAATATGATCGGCATCAAAGGCAAGGCCCGTATCCCAATTATATTTGGATGTATTTTCCATGTGAATCTATAATTTCCGAAGTGATTTCGCCTTCAATTTTTGGAACGGTTCCTAAATCTTTACATCCCGTCATTTCTAAAATAACTTGTTTGGATTCTGCATTGACCTCTCCATTAAATAACAAACCTTCTAATGGAATGTTATTGGTTTTAAGTAAAGAAACACTCAAAAGCGTATGGTTAATACTCCCCAAATAGAAGTTAACCACTAACACTACTGGAAGTCCTAACTGTTGAATCAACTCCAGATTGGTTTCCTTATGATTTATGGGAACCAACAAACCGCCAGCCAGTTCGATAACTAAATTGTTGTCTGTTTCTGGAGTTTTAAAATCGTCAATTTGTATGGTAATTCCATCAATGTCTGCAGCGGCATGAGGCGACATAGGTTCTGTTAATCCTGTCTCTTATACACATCTCCGAGCCCACGAGACTCCTGAGCATCTC
>CAJXPI010000336.1 GCA_913057875.1 uncultured Flavobacteriales bacterium | reverse complement strand
CGTTGGTTATTGGCGATGTGATGATTGACTCCTACCTTTTTGGGAACGTGGATCGCGTTTCCCCTGAAGCTCCAGTTCCTGTGGTTTCAGTTACCCAAAAAGATTACCGCTTAGGGGGTGCTGCTAATGTAGCACTAAACATTAAGGCATTAGGTGCACATCCTATTTTATGTTGTGTTGTTGGTTCTGACAAAAATGCCCAAGTCTTTAATTCTTTAATGAACGAGCATCAATTAAGTACGGTGGGTGTTTGTGAAGATAAAAGTAGGCCAACGACTGTAAAAACCAGAGTAATTAGTGGTAATCAACAAATGCTGCGTATTGATGAGGAAGATTCTAGTAGCCTAAACAACGCAGCCAGAGAAATGTTTATTCATAGAGTCCTTTCTTTACTGGATACAGAAAAAATTGATGTGATCATTTTTGAAGATTATGATAAAGGATTAATCTCCTCTGAATTAATTAATGCAGTCGTAGAAAAAGCAAATCAAAAGAATATTCCTACCACAGTGGATCCCAAGAAAAGAAATTTTGCCAACTATAAGAATGTTTCTTTATTCAAACCTAATCTTAAAGAATTAAGAGAAGGACTAGATATTTATGTAGACCCAACAAGTATTGAAAGTTTAAAACTTGGCACTTCAGAAATAAAGAAAGCCTTGGGTTGTAAAGATGCCTTGGTGACGCTCTCTGAACACGGAATGTTTGTGACAGATGGTGTGAAAAACGAATGGATAAAAGCTCACATCAGAAATATTGCAGACGTATCTGGTGCTGGCGATACGGTTATCTCTGTAGCATCTTTGGCCATTGCTGCAGGTATGGATAACATATTTGCTACAAAATTGGCAAACCTAGCAGGCGGTTTAGTTTGTGAAAAAGTGGGAGTTGTTCCAATTGAAGGAGATATCCTTAAGTCGGAAGCCTTAAGATTAGCCTAAAAGCAGAAAAAGTTCCACCTCCCGGTGAAACTTGATCTTTTCTTTACCCTGCTACGAGAATTTTTAATGTTTTAGGGATAAGTAAGCAGAAAAGGGTGAGAACACCCTTCCCTACCTACTCTACTATCAATTCGTTTAGTTGAACAATTTTATTGGTATTAATCAAGTCCTGACCACTGTAGATATTGATTACATACTCTCCTTTTGGCATGTTTTCAAGATCAAAGCTTTCTCCTGCTGTATCAGACCCATAAACTTTGTCACCCTTTGAGTTTAATACCTCAACTGTAATAACATTTTTATCTTCTGTAAGATTATGAACTTGCGTTGTATTAAGAACTTCAGTTCCACTATTAACTTGAATAGTATACTGACCAGCGGGCATAGACTCCAAGTCGAAATCCAGTGTTGGATCTTCTGTCGTTACAACATCTGTGTAATCAACAGCTCCATTAATATCAATAACCTCTATGCTCATTGCCTGCGCATTGGAAGCCGATTTTTTTACTAAATCTTTTTTTGTTTCGCTAGCAAAAGCCATTGCTGCTGTAATGTTTAAAACAGACATTAACATGAATGCCATTAGTGTAATTTTTGATGAATTTTTCATAACGTTTGGTTTAGATTTCGCAACTGCTACTTGCCGTTGACGATACAAACATAGAACGCTCAGACGGGCTCCTAAACCAGAAAATATATGAGTTGCATTATAGATTATTTGAAATGCACTATGGTGTATTTCAAATGCACTAGGCTTTTTTTGAATTACAGAATAAAGGGACTAATACGGGTCAACATCAATGTATACCTGTACTCCAGAGTTCAATTTGTTTTGCTTAAAGACTACAATATGATCTTCTAACATGTATTTCACCTTTTTAATAGATGATGAAATTTCCACCTTTATATATAATTGGTTTATGTAGCGATTTCTCACTCTTGGTACCCCTGGGAATTCGGGACCTAAGACTCTACTACCAAAAGATTCTCTAAGGGCATCTGCAAACATATGAGCAGAATCATTTAACTTTTCCTTATTGGCATGTTTAAGTAAAATCTTAACCAACTTTTGATAAGGAGGGTAACCAAACTCATCTCGTTGTTCTAACTCTCTTTTATACATCCCAGTGTAATCACTTTTAATTACTTGTTGAATAATAGGATGTTCGGGTTGATACGTTTGAATAACCACCAAACCCTGTTTAGCACTTCTACCTGCTCTACCCGCTACTTGTGACATGAGTTGATAGCTGTCTCTTATACACATCTCCGAGCCCACGAGACTCCTGAGCATCTCG
>CAJXPI010000335.1 GCA_913057875.1 uncultured Flavobacteriales bacterium | reverse complement strand
CGGCAGCGTCAGATGTGTATAAGAGACAGATATTTATTCCGCAACTACACCAAACAAATCATAAGGTTCAGCATCCGTAATCTTAACCATTACAAACTCACCAACAGACAAGTAATGCTCATCATCCATCGTTACCCAAACTTCGTTATCCACCTCTGGTGAATCATGTTCTGAACGACCTACGTAAAATCCGGACTCAATTCTATCAATTAGGACCCTAACGGTCGATCCAACTTTAGCTTGATTTATTTCATGCGAAATACCCGACTGCAATTCCATTATAGTATTTACACGTTCTTGCTTCACTTCTTCAGGAACATTATCCTCTAAAGCATGAGCAGAAGTATTCTCTTCGTGTGAATAGGCAAAAATTCCCAAACGGTCAAATCGAGTTTCTTTTACCCAATCATACATCTCTTGGAAATCTTGTTCCGTTTCACCCGGATAACCTGCAATTAAAGTGGTACGCATAGCAATACCTGGAACTTTTTCGCGGATTTCATTTACAATATCAATGGTCTTTTCCTTGGTGATCATTCTACGCATACTCTTCAGCATAGCGTTACTAATATGCTGCAAAGGCATATCCAGGTAATTACATACATTATCCCGTTCTACCATTACATCCAAAACTTCTTTCGGAAAAGCAGATGGGTATGCATAATGTAAACGAATCCATTCAATTCCCTCAATATCACTTAATGCACGCAATAAATCAGCTAACTGCCTTTTCCCGTTCAGGTCAATTCCATAATACGTAAGATCTTGAGCAATTAATAACAGTTCTTTAGTCCCGTTGGCCGCTAATTCTTTTGCATTGGTTACTAACTCTTCAATTGGAGTAGAAACATTCAACCCACGCATAATTGGAATGGCACAAAATGAACAGGTACGGTCACATCCTTCAGAAATTTTGAAATAAGCGTAGTGAATTGGAGTAGTTAATAGGCGTTCTCCTATCAATTCTTTTTTATAATCTGCCTTTAAGGTCTTTAATAATCTGGGTAACTCTTTGGTTCCAAACCATGAATCCACATCTGGAATTTCCTTTACCAAATCATCCTTGTAACGTTCAGAAAGACATCCCATAACCACCACCTTGTCAACATCTCCATTTTTCTTGGCATCCACCCAATCTAAAATAGTATCAATAGACTCTTGTTTGGCATCTCCAATAAATCCACAGGTATTAATTACTACCGTTTCAGCACCGTATTCTTCACTTTCATGGGATACATCAACATTTGAAGCCTTTAATTGTCCCATTAACACTTCAGAGTCAAAGATATTCTTTGAGCACCCAAGGGTTACCACGTTAACTGATGATGTTCTTTTCTTACCTGTTTTCATAACTATTGGATTTATTCTTGGTTCCAAAAAGTATATTAATTTTTGAATCCAAAAATGGAATGCAAAAGTAGCTTACTATAACCCAAAAGCGAATGTATTAACAGATATTTTAAAGTTATAGTGGCATTGCATTCCCTAGAGGAAAATTATTTTGAGAAATATTAAACTTGGCCTTAACACCAATTTAATGGCCGTTTCCAGGACAACAAAAAATTAAACAATTAATAATACAGAATAATCCAATAGAATTCCTATCCGGATACTCCCTCTGACAATAGATTTAAGAATTATTCAGAAGAAATGAAATACTAAAAAGACTTTGATTGTTTCGCGCAAAGAGGTGAAGAAGCGCAAAGGACGCAAAGTATCGATTGGGAGCTAAGATTATTATATACGTCATCGTCTGGAGCTTCGTAAAAATCAAGGTTTAAGTAGCGTAATGGAAACCTTGTTTGAGGTCAGCCATCCGTAATCGATAGATTTCGGTTAATGGCGTTTCCGAGTTTGGTTTACATAGCGGATAAAACCGTAGATTTTAGAAGATTCAGGCGCAGACATGTTTTTTTCTTTTTTACACTAAAAAAAGAGAGCTGTTCTACATATTTGAAATAAAGCCATTAACCCGGCCTAAGCTAGTAATTCGTAAAAATCAAGGTTAAGTAGTCGTAATGGAAACCTTGTCTGAGGTCAGCCATCCAGAGCTGAAAGATCTGGTTAATGGCGTTCCCGAGTTTGGTTTTCATAGACGGAGAAACCGTAGATTTTAGAAGAACTAGGTGTAGCCTGTCCTTTTGCTTCGTTTTGGGACCAGCCAAAATGAAGAAAAGCTAAATAACATTGACACATTCCTATTCAAATAACAAGATTGATTTTTATAAGTGTCCCTATCTACAACC
>CAJXPI010000334.1 GCA_913057875.1 uncultured Flavobacteriales bacterium | reverse complement strand
CGAGATGCTCAGGAGTCTCGTGGGCTCGGAGATGTGTATAAGAGACAGGCCCCAGTGTTGGTATTAAACTCGGTAGCAAATACATCTTCATCGGTATTGGTATTGGCAACGGTGTTCTGGTTTCCTAGGCCATCAATCCAAGTAATTTCTTGGCCTAAGCTTTGGTTGTCCCATTTACCAAAAACCACAATACGGCTTTGGTTATTGTCAAAGTCTAAATCAAATGCTTGTAAGTCATAAGGGTTACCACTGTGGTTTTGTAATTGACTCACCCAATCTAAATTCCCACAAGAAGAGTAACGAGCCACAAAAATACCTGTTTTTTGACTCTGGTCATTGGTAGATAGGTGATGGCCTTCCAGGTCAGATTCGTATTCAAATTCACCCATGATATAAAGATTCCCTTGATTGTCTAATAAGGTACGCTTTATCACATCATTTTTCTGCGCTTGATTAAAGGTGGTTTTTTGCCAGCTTGTATTCAAGGCATAATTAGTAGTAATTGAAAAATTCTGAACGGTTTGGCAACCCATATTGTTCGTAATAGTTACGCTGTAGTTACCATCGCATAAGTTGCTAATTGTAGGGGTATTTGCATTGGGCACACTCCAAGAGTAATTAGTTATAGCCGCGTTACTTGATACATTAGCCGTAGCTGTTCCCGTACAGGTTCCAGGACAGATATTATCTGTTGTGGAAATTGAAGCATTCACGTAAGATAAATAGCCAACGTTATAAGACGCAGTTTGTGTACAGCCATCCGCATTAGTTACGGTTACAGAATAGCTTCCCGGGCAAAGATTAGTAATACTTGAACTGGTTCCTCCGTTGCTCCATGCATAACCGGTAATGGTAGAGGCTGAAGTAGCAGAGATTCCTAAGGAAGCGTTACAGTCCGTATTGCAAACATTCATTAACCCAGGAATACTAGTAATGGCTATTGGTTCACCTACGTTATTAATTACCCCGGCTCCTACATAAACAAGATTACCAAAAACATCATTGGTATAAATAATATAGGTACCTGCAGACAAATTGGTCATTGGGTTCTGCATGGTCATATATGGTAAGCCCCCATTGGGGTAAACGGTAAAGCCATTAATAGGTTTACAACCTGTAGCAGTAATGGAAATGGACCCATTGTTTAGGCCACAGGTAGCGTCTGTTGTGGTGAGTGTCCAATTACACTGACCATATCCAAGGGTTGGAATAATAAGTCCAAGAATTAGGATAGATAAACAAAGTTTAAGTGTTTTCATTCGTTAATTTTTTAAGATTAGTTGAGCAACGTTGCTCAGGTTAAAAATGAAAACAGAATGTGATTTATAAACTAGTACAAGTGCCTATAATTGAGTGAATTTGATTTTTTTTTAAATGGGTCGCGTTAAAGTCTAGCCGTGAAGTAAGAAGAAAAACGTGTAAAAAGTGCCACACGCGTTAAAAGTGGCACTTTTGCCATATTAGTTTTAAAATGGCCGCTTAAAATTAAGAGTTCAGTTCTTTATTTAAGTAACTATTGTCTGTTGCATTTATAATTCTAGGCTTAAAAGGAACCCATAAATTAGCTAGGGCAACAATCATTATTTCTTTCTCAGATTGACAGTTTAATTTGCTTTTTAGGCTAGCTACAATATTTCGCACATTAGAAACGGAGGTATGAATGGTTTGGGCAATTTTTTTGCCATCATATCCATGGCATAAATACTCCAGTACTTGATGCTCTCTTTTTGAAATAGGTGGCATGGGCCTAGGACGTACATAGTCAGGAGCGCTTTCCCAGTCCTTTTCAGAAATTAAATGATTAATCAATCGTCCGTTGGTTTGAATATGATGCATTAGGTCGTTCATTCTTAATGTTTCCACCGTATCAGGGGTAATAGCGCCAATGCACAAACATTTTAAAATAAACGGAAGAAATTCTTTAGGAAGATGGTTGACAATCATTATTACTTCCACCTGCGCCCTTGTTTTTAATTGGGTAGGGCATAATCTATACATGGTACCTGCAACGGGTTTGGTAAAAACCAAGTGGGTATCATCAGGGTGCGCATCAATAAATTGATAAAGCGCAGTTTCGGTGTGGTCTGCGATCCCCATGGTAAATGTAGACTCCTTAATCTTTTGCGTTAAGGATTTGATTACCTGTATATTAGTACTTATAACGGATATGTAAGTCATATGTTAAGGTTTTGGAATACCTGGGGAAGAAACTGTCTCTTATACACATCTCCGAGCCCACGAGACTCCTGAGCATCTCG
>CAJXPI010000333.1 GCA_913057875.1 uncultured Flavobacteriales bacterium | reverse complement strand
AGTCTCGTGGGCTCGGAGATGTGTATAAGAGACAGAATCACCGACAATCTACCCCCAGGCTTAATCACCTTTTGAGTAGCCATCAACATATCTTTTAAAGCACCCATTTCATCATTCACTTCAATTCGAAGCGCCTGAAAAACTTGAGCCATATAATTCTTTCCTATTTTCCCCACCTTCGCAGAGTCGGCTGCAGCGAGTAAATCATTTATTCGCTCTAATGGCTTCACCATTCGCGCACTCACAATTTCCGCAGCAATTCTTCGAGAATTTTTCAATTCTCCGTATTCCCAAAACACCCGAGCCAATTCTGCCTCTTCGTATTCATTCAATACTTTTTTTGCATCTAGCTCAGCCGATTGGTTCATTCGCATATCCAAATCAGCATCACCTCTAAAAGAGAAACCACGTTCCACTTCATCAAACTGATGAGAAGAAACCCCTAAATCTGCTAAAAGCCCATCCACTTGGCGAGCTCCATGCATTTTCAAGAAATTGGATATGTATCTGAAATTTTGACGAATCAGCGTAAATCGCTCGTCCGATAAAATATTCTCAGCAGCATCTGCATCTTGATCGAAACCAAACAAACGCCCACCTTCTAACAATTCTAAAATTCGACTAGAGTGCCCACCGCCACCAAAGGTGACATCCACATAATCACCGTTGAGCTTTAGAGCCAGCCCTTCAATTGATTCGTTCAGCAATACCGGTTTGTGATACATCATTCTTCGGTATTATCAAGTTCCCCCATCACATCTTCCGCGAGTTGCGCAAAATCATCCAGGTCATCATTCATTACTTGCTCATATTTTGCTTTATCCCAAACCTCAATTCGATTAGCGTAGGCAAAGAGCACAATCTCCTTTGTAATTCCTACTCCACCCATTAATGGCTTTGGTAACAACACCCTTCCAGTACCATCTAATCCTAATTGCGTAGCTCCGTTATGAAACTGGCGATAGAATTTTCTGTTTTTGGTAACGAACAGGTTTAGCTTTTCAAATTTTTTAGTCTCGATTTCCCACTCATTCATCGGGTACAATACCAAACACCCCTCGAACCCCCTATTGATCACAAATTGATCTTTGGCGGCAGGATCCAGCTGTCGCTTCAACCCAGAGGGCATCATAAACCGACCCTTGGCATCCACTTTACATTGATATTCACCTAATAAGCTTGACATCAGAACACTTTCTATTGAAGTGGTAAAAATATCCAAATTTTTACCACTTTTTACCACTTTCTACCACTTTGTTGAAAACTTTACAGATTTCAATACGTATAAAGGGGTTTGCGCGCTGTTTTAGAACAGGTTAAGCGCTGAAAACAAAGAACCAAATTGAAGGGCTTAGATTCACCCCGAATGGCGCATTATTCCTAACAAGCAAATGTGAATAGACCTAAAAAAAACAAGCCGATTTCGCCAATAAAAGGTTAAATTTGCAGGATATTTTGACCGATTATTTTATGGAGGATATTTTAAAGAAAGATGGTGGTTTTGAGTACGTTGAAGTAGGAGAAGGGCCAGTTGTGGTAGTTCTACACGGACTTTTTGGAGCTTTAAGTAACTTTAAAGATGTATTGGATCACTTCCAATCCAATTACCGCGTGGTAATACCAATTATGCCACTTTATACCCTTCCAGTACTAAACACCAATGTAAAAAGCTTGATGAAGCACATCCGTGATTTTATTGAATACAAAGGCTTTGACAAGGTTAATTTATTGGGTAATTCTTTAGGAGGACATGTTGCTTTGGTATACGCTGCCAAGTACCCAGAAAAAGTAGATACACTTACCTTAACCGGAAGTTCTGGTTTATACGAAAACACCATGGGACAATCTTATCCGCGTAAAGGAAATATTGACTATGTACGTGAACGTGTGCAATACACTTTTTACGATCCAAAAACAGCCACCGATGAATTGGTAGATGAATGTTTTGCTATTGTAAACGACAGAATGAAAACATTGAAAATCTTGTCGTTAGCGAAATCGGCTATTCGTCATAATATGGCCGAAGATTTACCTAATATGAAAATGGACACCTGTTTGATTTGGGGTAAACAAGACAACATTACACCACCTGAAGTTGGAGAGGAATTCAACAAGTTGATGCCCAATTCTGAATTGTTTTGGATGGATAAATGTGGACATGCTCCGATGATGGAAAAACCAGAAGAATTTAACGGGATTTACGAAGCTTGGTTAAACAAGACGTTGAAATCTGTCTCTTATACACATCTCCGAGCCCAC
>CAJXPI010000332.1 GCA_913057875.1 uncultured Flavobacteriales bacterium | reverse complement strand
TACACAGAGTAGATCGTCGGCAGCGTCAGATGTGTATAAGAGACAGGTTTTATATACAGTGCATCTGGAGCCACTTTAATAAGCTCATACCCCTTGGTTTTAAATAACCAGCCGTAAATAGCTTTATATTCAAAATACGCCCAAAACATAACGTAGGAAAGAAAGAAGAAAAAGCGTTCTCCTTCTGCTTTTCCTGAAACAATGTAATAAATCACGTACAAACCGAGAAAGGACCACATTACCACCCACCCCAGTAGCGCATGATTCATCCAACCCTCAACGGTTCCATCAATTCTAATAATAGTCTCTGCGTCCTTTTTACTTACCGTAATTCGATCTCCGATTGACTGCTTCATCATTTTTTATTTTTGGAATACTTCTTGTTTCAATGCAAAAGCTATTTTTGTCACTATAATTTCATTTTTGACAAGAAGAAATTCTCCATAAATCACAGGCCAAAAATGGCACATAAAATTGTTTTGACCATGAAAAATCAGTCAGTTATTAAACTATCATTAAGTTCGCTATTTCTACTTCTCGTTGTTACGTTCAACTCATTCGCACAAGTTGCAGGTGCTAAGCATACCAAGCTGGTTGACCTTTATGTAATGGGGCGTGTAGAGGACTGTTTAGTTAAAGCCTATAAACTTGCTGATAATGATAAATACAAAAGTGAAAGTGAGCCTTATTTATGGATTTCATTGTGCTTGGTGGATTTAACACGTGATCCAGAGCTAGAAGAATTTTATCCAGAACAAAAAACTATTAAAACAGCGATCAAGTACGGAACAAAGTTCAAAAAGAACGATGACAAAATTGCTAAAAAGGGTGGGGAACCCATTTTTGAAGAAAATAAGGAATTTATTTATGAACTTATTGAAATGGGGCTTATTGAAGGAAAAAGTTTTCTAGCTATAGACAATTACTCCAAAGCTTCTTATTACTATAAGTTAGTTGCAAAACTTGATCCTAAGAATCAAGAATGTAACTTAATAAATGGTGTTTTATTCCTTTACAATAAAAACAAAGAAGGAAATGACATGGTAGAGTCATCTTTAGACTATTTTAGAGCGCAAGCTGAAATAGGTGGTTTTGAAATAAACCCAAAATCAGAAAGAGCTTTTGTAGATGGTTTTTATTACTATTCCAAATACCTAGAATCAAAAGGAAGAAATTCAGAGGCTTTTGATGTTATCGCTTTAGGCGTAAAATTAGCTCCGGAAAACACAAAGTTCATTTCGCGATACAAGCAATTAAGTGGCGAGTAATTTACAGAGCCTCCCAAAAATGCATATAGATATAGTTACCTTGTTTCCGGAAATGTTCGTAGGACCGTTCTCGGAATCTATTATTAAACGCGCCATTGAAAATAAAATGGTGAGTATAGAATATCATAACCCAAGAGACTATACCCTAAACAAACACAACAAAGTAGATGACTACCAATTTGGAGGGGGGGCTGGAATGGTCATGATGGTGGAACCTTTAGCTTTATTGCTGGATAAACTAATGGAATCTAAAAAGTATGATGCCGTTATTTATATGACACCTGATGGAGATCGTTTGGAACAAAAACAACTCAATCAATTCATTTCATTTGAGAATATAATTGTAATCAACGGCCATTACAAAGGCATTGATCAAAGAATTCGAGATCAATATGTAACGCACGAAATGTCTATTGGTGATTATGTTTTATCGGGTGGAGAATTAGCTACCGCTGTCTTTTGTGACGCTCTAATTCGATTAATTCCTGGAGCTATTGGAGATGCGGGTTCCGCATTGTCCGACTCCTTTCAAGATGACCTATTAGCTCCTCCGGTATACACACGCCCTGCAGAGTTTAGAGGTTGGAAAGTACCGGAGATATTGACTTCTGGTAATTTAAAAGCTATTGATGATTGGCGACACGAACAGTCGGTTTTGAAGACCGAGCAACGCAAGCCTTGGATGTTGGAAGATTAACTTTTCAACAAGTCTGAAATTTTGTTGATTATTTATAAAAAAAAGAAGTCAATAGAATGATTATTAATTAAAAACTTCGTATTATTGCACCCCCAAAATTATGGGTCGAAAATTTTAAGATTAAAAAAATGAATCCGAAAGTACAACAAGTTGCAAACAGCAACGTAGACATAAAAGAGCTTCCAAAGTTTAAAGCGGGTGATACCATTACTGTTAATTATAAAATTAAAGAGGGTAATAAAGAAAGGGTTCAGCCTTACCAAGGTGTTGTAATTAAAAGAACTGGAAAAGGTTCTACACTGTCTCTTATACACATCTGACGCTGCCGACGATCTACTCTGTGTAGATCT
>CAJXPI010000331.1 GCA_913057875.1 uncultured Flavobacteriales bacterium | reverse complement strand
CGAGATGCTCAGGAGTCTCGTGGGCTCGGAGATGTGTATAAGAGACAGAAACTGGTAAGTCATCGGTGGTAGATGAATTACGTGTAGAAATGGAATTAAATGAGATGGAGAATCAATTAGCTCTTTTATTAGATAGCAAGATTGCTCTGGAAGTAGAGTTTCACCAGTTAATTAATGATTCGCTTACCGCTCCAATTGTTACCCCAGATAGTTTGTGGGAGGAGACTTTACCGTTAAGTAGAGATGTGATTTTGGATAGTATCAACCGGAATAATCACTTAATAAAACAAGTAGAATTCAAAATATCCTCCTGGCAAAGTGCTGAAATTGCTTCTCGTAAAATGGGCGGTCCTCAAATTGTTTTAGGGTTAGATTATGCATTTATTGGTAAAAGTGATAACCCTAATCTTGGGGATATGAATGGGAAGGATGCTATAATGCCTATGATAGGTATTTCAATTCCATTGTACCGAAAAAAATACAATGCTTTGGTTCAAGAAGCTTCTTATAATATGCAGTCGGCACAATTTGAAAAGGAGAACCAACAAAGTGAGCTTACCATTTTATTTGAGAAGGTGTACCGTGATTATTCGGATGCAAATCGCAGAATAAACATGTACCAAAGACAAACTGAATTGGCAAATAAGTCATTAAATATTCTTTTAACATCCTACGCAAATGATGGCCGAAATTTTGAAGAAGTTTTACGTATGGAGCGTAAATTATTGGACTACTCTTTAGAATTAGATAAAGCCAGAGCAGATAAAAATGCAGCCGTGGCTTTTGTTGATTATTTGACTGGTAAGTAGGGGTTAGAGTAAATAGAATAAAATTTGAAATAAAGAATTTAGCCCTTCGGGCGATAAAATAAGAGATATGAAAAAGGTAATACATAACAAATGGGTGCTCATTGTAGGAGCTCTAATCATTGGGCTGATCCTTGGTAAGTTAATGTTTGGTGGAAGCTCAAGTATGACTCAAACCAATGAAGAGATTCACGAGCATGTAGAAGATGAAAACGGGACTTGGACGTGCTCCATGCACCCTCATATTCAAAAGGATGCACCAGGTAAATGTCCTATTTGTGGAATGACTTTAGTTCCTGTAGAAATGGATATGGGTACCAATGAAACTAACCCAAACGAGGTAGCAATGTCGGATGAAGCGATGGCTTTAGCAGAAGTTCAAACGTATACTGCACACAAAGAACGTCCCGAAAAAGAACTACGATTATTAGGGAAAGTGAAAGCGGATGAACGATTGATCTATTCGCAAACGGCCCATTTACCGGGACGAATAGAAAAACTTTATATCAATTTTACGGGAGAGAAAGTCTATAAGGGTCAGAAACTAGCCTCCATTTATTCGCCCGAATTAGTTACGGCACAAAAAGAGTTATTTGAAGTACTAAAGGATGAAAACACGCATCCCGCTTTAGTGGAAGCTGCGCGAGAAAAATTGCGTCAATGGAAATTAACCGATAAGCAAATAATAGCGTTAGAAAGATCTGGTGTAGTAAAACAAGAAATGGATATTCTTTCTAATTATAATGGCTATGTAATGAAGCGATTAATTTCCGAAGGAGACCATGTTATGGAAGGAACTGCACTTTTTGAAATCACCGATTTAAGTAAAGTCTGGGTGCTATTTGAAGCGTATGAAAATGACCTTCCTTGGGTGAAAATAGGGGACCTTATAAAAATTGATTTAAAGGCCTTGCCTGGAAAAGTATTTGATGGAAAAGTAGTCTTTATTGATCCCTTTATTGACCTAAAAACCCGAGTAGTCCATGTCCGAATAGAACTAGATAATACCAAGGGGCTTTTTAAACCAGGAATGTTTGCCAATGGAGTAATACAGTCTAAATTTAAAAGTACAGAGGATGTAATTCTAGTACCCAAATCTGCCGTGTTATGGACCGGTAAGAGGTCAGTTGTATATGTCAAAATACTAAACAGAAAGCACAACACATTTATTTATAGAGAAGTGATTTTGGGTGCTGAAATGGGTGATTATTACATTATTTCATCAGGGTTAATGGATGGAGAAATAGTTGCTTCAAATGGCGTATTCAAAATTGACGCTTCTGCCCAATTAGCCGGAAAAAAGAGCATGATGAGCCCTGATGGAGGAGCTAAAATGACAGGGCATGAAGGAATGGATATGTGATTTATAATCGGCTATACACGATTTACTATAGTTTTTTCCTATAATGAACTAAGTTATGCCTGTCCTTAGCGGAGTCGAAGGGTTACTTTGCTACGGTGAAAAAGCAAAGCTTTGAAACCTAAACCCTTTTAAAAAGTTTTCTTCTATAAACATCTTAAA
>CAJXPI010000330.1 GCA_913057875.1 uncultured Flavobacteriales bacterium | reverse complement strand
CGAGATGCTCAGGAGTCTCGTGGGCTCGGAGATGTGTATAAGAGACAGTTCATAAGCAATGTAACTATTCGAAACACTATCTATATTGGGAGTATACGTAGCGTTGGTTGAGATAATATCAATTGGATAGGTCCCTGTATCTTTTGATGGAATACTCAAAACGACAACCTCCTTACCACTAGTTGCGGTAATAGCCACAACCGTGGAACTTAATCCAGCCGCAACGTTTGTTTCAAAATCTACACCTCCAATTTTACAGGTAACATTTGGAGTAACATCTTCAATAATTTCATCAGTGGTTTTATCACAACTTTCTAAACCTAAGAATCCCATGGATAATAACCCTAAACCAAATAAAATATTTCTTGACTTCATAAAATGCAGTTTATTACGTACAAATATCAGTTATTCAATTGGAAATGCAACACTATTCGCGAAAAACCCGTACCTGTCCCAATAATATTTTATTCTTGTAATTAAATGAACGAGTTATTTGGATTAGTTGAAATCATTGGATCTTTAGCACTAGCTATTTCAGGGGCACTTACCGCCATTCGAAACAAGTTTGATGGTTTTGGGATTTTAATTATTGCTTTTGTTACAGCAATTGGAGGAGGAACACTTAGGGATATTTTACTTCCAAATCGAGAAGTTTTTTGGATTCATAATACCTATATCATGTATGCAATAATCGCGGGAACCGTTATCGCTATTTTTCTGCGCAACAAACATCAATACATTTATAAACCTCTTATGTTATTTGATAGTATAGGATTAGGCTTCTATACCATTGTGGGGGTAGGAATTGGAATATCACAGGGATTAGATGCTATTTTTTGTATTCTAATTGGTACAATAACCGGGACGTTTGGTGGGGTGCTCCGTGACATTTTAGTAAACAAAGCCCCAATTATTTTTCACAAAGAGATTTATGCAACCATAAGTATATTAGGAGGTGGTATGTATTACATTCTTACTTACACTAACCTTCAAGTAGTTGCAGTTAAGTTTATTCCCATTACGTTTATAATCTTAGCTCGATTAGTTGTATTGAAATTTGAATTGAGTTTACCTTCTATTTATTCTAAGGAAGAAAACTAACAATTGCTAAAAGCTTATTGTTAATAGTCTAGCCCAATTACTGGAAATCCTCTCCTTTATACTTTTATTTTAGTCGAGCAAACCAAATGAACTTGCTGTGGTATTGAATTACATTTTTATTGGCTTTTTTG
This sequence comes from uncultured Flavobacteriales bacterium, assembly GCA_913057875.1. Lineage (GTDB taxonomy): Bacteria > Bacteroidota > Bacteroidia > Flavobacteriales_G > Salibacteraceae > CAJXZP01. The sequence goes on along the minus strand of CAJXPI010000330.1, from coordinate 1,121 downwards.
TGATAGGCTTTATTGTAGCCATCATTCGAATAATTGGATATTACTTCCGTGATTTTTTTGAAACCAATTTTGGTTGGATTTTCACTGAAGCCGACTTAAATGTATTTTCTGATATGGTTGGTGCCACCTTCTCCATGGCCGAAACCTCCATAAGCATAGTACTCTATTTAATGGGAGTAATGACTCTTTGGTTAGGATTTATGCGCATTGGTGAAGACGGAGGAGCCGTACAAAAACTCAGTAAATGGGTAGCTCCCTTTTTTCGAAAACTTTTTCCCGACATTCCAGCAAATCATCCCGTAAACGGAAGTATCATGATGAATTTTGCTGCGAATATGTTGGGGCTAGATAATTCAGCGACTCCAATGGGATTAAAAGCCATGACTGGACTACAGGAGTTGAATCAAAATAAGGATACTGCCTCAAATGCCATGATCATGTTTTTGGTTTTAAACACTTCGGGACTTACCATTATCCCAATAAGTGTGATGGCTTATAGGGCCCAAGCAGGAGCTGAAAACCCCACCGATGTTTTTATTCCTATTCTATTGGCAACTTACTGTGCTACTTTAGTTGGTTTAATTACTGTTGCGTTTCATCAAAAAATCAACCTATTAAAAAATGGAATTGCTGGTTATTTACTAGTTATTACTGGAATTATAATGGCATCCGTATTTGGCCTAATGAATTTACCAAAGGAACAACTAGAAGTGGTGACTTCGGTAGGAGGAAATTTCATTTTACTATCCATTATTATTTCCTTTTTTGTTTTGGCATTTAAAAACAAAGTCAACGTATATGAGTCTTTTATAGAAGGTGCTAAAGATGGGTTTAAAACCACCATCTCAATTATTCCATATTTAGTTGGAATGTTAGTAGCGATTGGTGTTTTTAGAGCTTCTGGCACCATGGACATTCTTATAGATGGACTAGGTTATGTTATTGGGCTTTCTGGAATAAATACCGATTTTGTTCCCGCTTTACCCACGGCTTTAATGAAACCATTAAGTGGTACAGGGGCTAGAGGTATGATGCTAGAAACCTACAAATACTATGACGACTTAAACTTAGGTCTGTCTCTTATACACATCTCCGAGCCCACGAGACTCCTGAGCATCTCG
>CAJXPI010000329.1 GCA_913057875.1 uncultured Flavobacteriales bacterium | reverse complement strand
AGGAGTCTCGTGGGCTCGGAGATGTGTATAAGAGACAGATTGAGTATGTGAATGGCAATAATTCTACGGTTTATAAAATAGGAGGTGGGTTTAGTGCCTCTGGAGGACAGAGACTTTTTGGTAGAGATAAACTTACCTACCAAATTGCTTATGGTAGAGGAATTTCTCGATATTTAGTTTCTTTTGGAGGAGGAGGCTGGGATGCGGTTCCAGATGGTCAAGGAAACTTAGGTCTTGTACCTATTTACGGAGGGTATATAGGTTACGAACTTTTCTGGGGTAAAAAGAACTATAACAATAGAAGTAGAAATCACTTAAGCTCCACTTTTGTTTACGGGTATGTGGGATTAGATAATCCTCAATACTCTAAGTTTGGAAATCCCACCCTGCTTACCGGATCGTATGCCAGTGCCAATGTTTACTGGAATGTTGTGGGGCCCTTGCATATTGCTTTAGAGGGCATATATGGTTTTCGCACCGATGAGTTTGAAAGTTCTGGCCAAAATATTAGAATTCAAACGGTGGTTGAATACAATTTTTAAAATAAAATATTAAACAAAAAAAGGGCTTACAATTCTGTAAGCCCTTTTTTTGCGTGTTATTTTTTTTACTGTAAAGTAATCTTCTTTTGAAGGTCATCAATGTACCCTCTAAAGCGTTTATCTGTATCAATAAGGTTGTTAACCGTTTTACAAGCATGAAGCACTGTAGCGTGATCTTTTCCACCTGTATGAGCCCCAATACTTGCAAGTGAAGCTTTAGTCATTTGTTTGGAGAAGAACATGGCAATTTGCCTTGCTTGTACCACTTCACGTTTACGTGTTTTTGATTTTAATAGCTCAATAGGCAAGTTGAAATAATCACAAACCACTTTTTGAATGTATTCAATAGACACTTCGCGAGCGGTATTCTTTACAAACTTGTCAATCATTTGTTTCGCTAAATCAAGCGTAATTGACTTTTTGTTCAAAGATGATTGAGCAATTAAAGAAATTAAAGCTCCTTCTAATTCACGAACGTTAGTATTGATAGAGTAGGCGAGGTATTCTACTACTTCTTTTGGAAGTTCAATACCTTCGGTGTACATTTTCTTTTGAAGGATCGCAATTCTTGTTTCTAAATCTGGCGATTGTAAATCTGCATTTAACCCCCATTTGAATCTAGATAATAATCTTTGCTCTACCCCTTGCATTTCAATTGGTGGCTTATCAGCCGTTAAAACTAATTGTTTACCACTTTGGTGAAGGTGGTTAAAGATATGGAAGAATACATCCTGTGTTTTTTCCTTACCTGCAAAAAATTGAACATCATCAATAATTAAGACATCAATCATTTGATAAAAATGAATGAAATCATTGTGCGTATTATTTCTAACCGATTCAATAAACTGTTGCGTAAATTTCTCGGAAGAAACATATAAAACAGTCTTATCTGGATGATTTGTTTTTATTTCTAATCCAATAGCTTGAGAAAGGTGGGTTTTACCTAAACCAACTCCACCATAAATAAATAGTGGATTAAAAGAAGTACCACCTGGTTTGTTAGCTACAGCAAAACCAGCTGATCGAGCTAAACGGTTACATTCTCCTTCCACATAATTTTCAAAAGATAAATTGTGGTTCAATTGAGAATCTACCACCACCTTTTTTAAACCAGGAATAATAAATGGATTTTTAATGCCTCTAGCCCCAATTTCCATAGGCACAGAAATCGATGGGTTTCTGGCAGCTTGTCTATTACTTGCAGGAACCGTTACCTGAGTTGGTTTTTTAGACGAAGGAGAATTCTCCATAATGATACTGTAGTCTAAAGTACCACGAGGACCTAATTCTTTTTTGATCGTCTTTTTTAACAGAGTAATGTAGTGTTCTTCTAGCCATTCGTAAAAGAATGGAGAAGGTACCTGAATTGTTAAAGTGTCACCCTTTAAGTTTACCGCTTTAATTGGTTCAAACCACGTTTTGTAACTCTGCGGACTTACATTGTCCTTAATGATGTCGAGACATTTGCTCCATACATCCTCGTAAATTTTGCCCATTATTGAACTCCTTTATTAAATAAGTATTATTAAATATTATAGGAATTGAACTTTTAGTTTGTTATCTCACCCCCACAGTATAGATACGTCTCCCTGTATTCAAATTCGCTAACAAAAATTGATATAAAAAAGTTTAAAAAAAAATCGTTTTGCTATTGTATTTAACGAAATATTTGCGGTGTAACGCTTCTTGTTTTTGGAAATTTTACTGACTCTGTTATTTGTCAACTAGTTAACGGTTGTTAATAACCTTATCAACATTTCTTAAACATTTTTATTACTGTCTCTTATACACATCTCCGAGCCCACGAGACTCCTGAGCATCTC
>CAJXPI010000328.1 GCA_913057875.1 uncultured Flavobacteriales bacterium | reverse complement strand
GGAGTCTCGTGGGCTCGGAGATGTGTATAAGAGACAGTATCAATGGGTAGAGCCATATATGTTAGGAATTGTTGCCCCCCAGGGGTGGTAGTTTTAAATCCTCTTGTTCGCGTACTAGTATTTTGAGTCGCATTAAAGTTTCTATTATCAAAACAAATCTGTACAATCAAATTGGACGTTCCATCCCATACATAGGGACTTGTAAAAGTTAACATATTCCAACCCGTAGTAATATTAACGGTTTGAGAAGGGAAAACATTTACCAAAGCAGTACTTGGATAAATGGTGGCAGGCAACGAGTTAATTTGACTTTCACAACCCATACTCAATGAATAATTGTAATAAGTCGCTGTACCATTTACTGCGGTAATATTAAACCCTAGTTCCGTAATTAATCCCGCTTGAAGCCCCATGGCTTGTAATTCGCTTCCTCTGTATAAGTACATCTGCTTCACAGATTTAAATGCGTTCCCAAAAGGTGCTGGATACATAGGAGTATAGGGTACAGGAATGGTTGTTGGTAATGTAATTAGTGGTCCGGAAGTTCCATCATTAGGATTGTAATCTAGTAAAATATCAGTGGTATACCCTTGATTTCCACATGGGGAAACACTTTCTACACAAGTAGCGGTAAAGTTAGCTCCAAGATCTAGAAATAGATCAGAAGAATCTCCATAGCTACAAATTTCTCCAGGAGTAGGTATAATCGTAGGTACGGGTATTGGGGGTACTTTACCCACCGTATTGGTTGCTGTTTTTATACAACCATCTGGCGAAGTCATTGTTACATTATAAGTTGTGGTAGTGGGTGCTAATGACATCGGGTTTTGTGAACTAGGATCTGACAACCTAATGATATTATCCCAGGCATATGTGAAAGTTCCAGGAATAGAGGCTCCCGCATATAGTTGCATAGAATCTACAGAACAGGTAACCGTATCTGGTCCTGAAAATGGCACATAGTTAGGCGCTGCAGTGATCGTAATAGTATCTGTATTTTGACAGGTAGTTGATAAATTAGACGTCAATATATATGTAGTAGTGGTTTGAGGAGAAACCTGCGGAGATGTACAGTTTTGGCAGGTCATATTAAAACCTGGAGAAGTAGGCACGGTATCAATTGGTGAGCCCGAAAGTACACTCCAATTAAAAATGGTTCCACCTGAGCCATTTAATTGGGCCCACTGAACTCCCTGACAAATAGCTTGATCAGGACCAGCATAGGTAGATTGGGTTACTTTAATAACATAGGACGAACTAACAAGTCCAAAAAGGGGACAAGCATCATCATAGGCGGTGACGGAAAAAGAATTAAATGGAGCAGAGCCCGAAGCAGTTGTCCAGGTTACATTCATAATTGCTGGGTTACCCGGAGTATTTGTAATAATGGCCCCAGGTAAAACGGTGGAAATATTACTTGAAAGAGTTACAATATCTAATGTATCTGGATCAGGGAATTCTAAATCAAAACTAAAGGAATTACCAACACAAACTTCAATGGTAGTGGAATCTACTAATATTCCACTACCCGCGAAATTGAGAAAGCCTCCGGCTGTTGGAGGTAGGTTGGAACATGCAATAACCACAAATTGGATATCTCTGGTTACACAACCTTTTAAAATTCCTGTACCATATTCATATTCACAAACCTGGACAGATACAACGAAACTACCCAATAAGGTGGGTGTAAACACTAATTGACCCGTATTTTGGTTTAACACAGCTCCTGGAATAGGAACTCCAGCAGAATAACCTGGGTTGTAGGTAACAGCAGTATGAGTGCCATTATTAGAAGAAGCAATGGGGTCTACCAAGCTGTACACAATACTATCACCATCTGGTTCAACTACACCAAAGTTGTAATTTACTAATTGGTTTTGACACACATATGGTATCGGCTGTGCATTAAAAACAGGAGAGTTGTTACAAGAGTCAACTACAGAATTTATCGTTGCAGGAATCCAGAAACCTGATTGACCAACAAGGTTAACCGAACTATTTCGACAACAAGAACTCCATGACATAGTCCATGAATTACACACAGGGTTTAATACGACCAAATCAGAATAAATGTACTGTTGCATTCCTGGCAAAGGCCCTCCATTACAGGTTGAATTTGCAATACTTGCCGCACATAATTGTGATACTTCAGTTCCAATAGGTGGGTTTTGAAGTGTTAAATTTACATTTTGGGTTTGTCCACAAGGACTTTCAAAGGTGACAGCCGCAGAATTTGGTGCTCCGGCTCCACTACAATCTCGAAACAAATTAAAGGTAACCAGAAAAGTGTTTGGACCTACGCACACGTAGTTAAAATCAGCTCCGGCAAAGCTGTCTCTTATACACATCTGACGCTGCCGACGGACGACTCTGTG
>CAJXPI010000327.1 GCA_913057875.1 uncultured Flavobacteriales bacterium | reverse complement strand
CTACACAGAGTAGATCGTCGGCAGCGTCAGATGTGTATAAGAGACAGGTTTCGGACAATCAAAAGTGCTTTACGGATTTGATAATATGCAATCTTCGCAAAACAGAATTCCATTAGATAGAAGTGACCCCATCAATTCTGCTATAAAAAATGAGCGTGATTTAATGATGTCGTTTTATTACGCCCCTCAAAAGAAAAAAGAAATATTTTCAGATTTAGTAAAAAAAGGATTGAAGGGAAGTGGAAATTATGGAATGCTTGGGGTCGGGGTCTATAATGGGCAAACTGCAAATTCTATAGTGCCCGAAAACAATGCGTCTCTCCACACCGTCTTACATTTTTCCAATCCAGTACGACTAAATGGTGGTCAGTATTTGGAATATTCGTTCCATGGTTATTTGGGAAAATATCAAACCTCATCCGTAACTGATGGAGTCACTGCTTCAGGACAATTAGATGATCAAGGTAAAGAAATTAGCGCAAATGGGGCTTTTTTTGATGATGCCCGTGCTGCCGTATCGTTAATGTTTTATCCTCAGCCTTTAGGGTTTCAAATGGAATATAATGTGGGTACCGGACCAGAGTATGATTGGCAATCAAACGCTATAAAAAATGAATTTTTACATGGAGGATATATAACCTTAATGGGAAACTTTATGGTTGGGAGTGCAAAAATTTATCCATTTACTCGGCTTCAATACTATAAGGGAGGAAAGAAGTTTGAATTAGATGCGCGTGAATATGATATGGCAGAAGTAGAAATAGGAACGGAATGGTCGCCATTTTTTCCATTTGAAATTCAAGTAACCTACTCCTACGCTAAAAGATATTATTCAGACGCTCAAAATCCAGTAAATAATAATACTGGACATCTGTTACGATTTCAATTTCAGGTGAATTATTAACTTCTTATCGCTTCTACTGGATCTTTTCTCGCTGCTTGCCAAGCAGGAATTAGTCCAGCAAGAATGCCAATAACAATAGATATGCTAATGCCTATTGCTATATTCTTAAAGGTGAGAATTATTTCATATTCGGTACTTAAATTGACTCCTACTGCCATTAAAGCGATTAAGATTAAGCCGATTAAACCGCCAATTAAAGAAAGAATAACGGACTCACTTAAAAACTGGAAAAGGATAAAGCCATTCTTGGCTCCTAATGCTTTTTGAATTCCAATAATACGTGTTCGTTCCTTTACCGAAACGAACATGATATTTGCAATACTCACCGCTCCAACAATGATTGAAAATCCGCCAATTACAGAACCTAATATGTGAATAAATCCAAAGAAGCCGTCAAAGCCTTGTGAAATAATACTAATTTCATTGAGCGCAAAATCATTTCTCTCTCTGGGTTTAAGTCTTCTTTGTGAACGTATAATTCCAGTAAGTTCATCTTTCAGCAAGTCATTGTCAATGCCCTCTTTCGCCTTTACATAAATGGAAGGGTCTACGTTACTAGATTTAACATTCACCATGGTTCGTGCGTAGTTAAGATTTAGGACCACATAGGGGTCTAAAGAAAAGCCAATCATGCTTTCACCTTCTCTTTTAAACACACCAATTACACGAGCTTTTCTTCCGCCAATTTTAATAAGTTTACCTATGGGGTCTGTGAATCCAAATAGGTCATATGCAATTTGATCCCCAATAACGCACACATTGGAACCAGATAAAATTTCTTTTTCAGAGAAGTAACGACCTTTTTTAACCTCAAAGTTTCTAACCTGATCATAGCCTTTAGATGCTCCAACTATTATGGTTTGCTCCACACTATTAGATTGAAATTTTACGGTTCTGGCAAAATTACAAGTGAAAGAGCTTCCCGCAGCATGTTCTGATTGTTCGGCAATGGCAACTTGTTCGGAGGGTTGTGGATAGGGACGTGACATATAATCCCACCAGTTGTATGCGCCTCCAAATTTCCAAGGCCATTTTTGAACAAAAATCACATTATCTCCCAGTTCCTCAATACTTCCTCTAATTTTAAGTTCTAATGAGTCTACCAAAGTGAATACCGAGATGATAGAAAAAATGCCTATCGTAATCCCTAATAAAGAAAGAATGGTTCTTAGCTTGTTATTAGTCAATGCGTTTAAAGAAAATGCAACACTTTCAAAGAATAGTTTTAGATAGATTTTCATGCTTATCGACAAAAGTAAACTTCCACCTAATTCAAAGTTGACCGCTTGTAATAAGATAGGTTCATTGGTCACAAATAAATTTCCTTAAAAAGATGTTTAAAACACGTTGAAAAAGGTATTTTATTCGGACTTTTGCGCATTGCCTTTCGGGAGGTAATTCTTTAAAATTGCTAATAGATCAAAAACAAGTTAAAAGCTGTCTCTTATACACATCTGACGCTGCCGACGATCTAC
>CAJXPI010000326.1 GCA_913057875.1 uncultured Flavobacteriales bacterium | reverse complement strand
CGAGATGCTCAGGAGTCTCGTGGGCTCGGAGATGTGTATAAGAGACAGCATTTACTATGCTTATTTTTTCACCCGTTATTTCACAGGGTGTATGTGGCATGGATCATGTTTTACAACATCAATATACCCAAGACCCTTCCTTTCAAAATGAGGTAGAACAAAACTGGATATTAGGTGATCGACCTGTTTCAAATAATACGAAAAGAGGCGCAAGAGCCGTTCAAATTATCCCGGTTGTATTTCACATTTTTCACGATGGAGATAGAGGAAATATTTCTAACGAGCAAATTCAAAGCGCCATGGAAATGATTAACCAAGATTTTAGAAGAACAAATCTAGATACAAATGACACCAGACCTCTTTTTGCTCCATACGCTGCTGACTCAGAAATTGAGTTTAGACTAGCTCAAGTTGACCCTGAAGGCAATTGCACCAATGGCATAGTTAGAATTAACCACCCGAGCTTTTCTTACGATGGAGATGATGGTGTAAAATCAGAAAGCTACTGGCCTTCCAACCAGTATTTCAATATTTGGGTAGTTAATGATATTAATAGCTTTGGGGTTCAAGGAACCATCTTGGGTTATGCACAATTTCCTGGCTCCGGAAGTTGGAATACCTATGGAGTAATTATCAGAAATGATCGTGTGGGAAATATGGGCACGGCAACATCTGGAGACCGCACCCTAACCCATGAAATTGGCCATTGTTTAAATTTATTACACACATTTCAAAGTAGCTGTGGCAATTCATGTCAATCTTCTGGTGACCGTGTTTGTGATACTCCTCCGGTAGATGCCTCATCTCAAGGGTGTAATTTAACCAATAATACGTGTAACAATGACGCCAGTGGAAACAGTGTTTATAGCACAGATGTAGCGGATCAAATTGAAAACTACATGAGTTACAACGATTGCCAAAACATGTTCACTCTGGGTCAAAAAACACGGATGCTAAATGCTTTGAATAATCACCCTTCTTTAAGCAACCTTGTTTCTGGCTCTAACCTCATTACTACTGGAGTATTAAACACCACCCCTTCTATTTGCCAAGCAAAATTCTCCGTAAACAGCAGAGTAGTTTGTGTGGGGCAACCCGTGAAATTTACAGATGAATCTTTCTTTAATCCAGAATCTTTTTCTTGGACTTTTGATGGTGCAGCAACCGATACATCTACTCAAAAAAACCCTGTGGTTACCTATTTGCAACCTGGTACCTATTCGGTTTCACTTACGGTTAGTGATTCTAATTCAAATTTGGCCACTAACAGCGAGGTTGATTACATCACCGTACTTTCTTCTTTGGGTCGTACGGCTCCCTTTACTGAAGATTTTGAATCAGGTAATTCATTGACTGACATTAATTGGTTCACCCAATACTTTACTTCCAATACAGGTTGGTACTACAACACATCCAATGGTTTTTCAGGTAACAATAGCATTAAAGCAGATGCTTATGGATCTTCTGGCCCCATAGTTATAACCAGCTCTTCATACGATGCGAGTAATCTTAAAAAAGGGTCACTTACGTTTAATAGAGCCTACGCACCACGCCCCAATGAAACAGGTAATTATTTGAGGATATCTATATCGGGCAATTGTGGTGAATCATGGAAACTACTTAGAATATTAGGCGGAAATACTTTAGCTACTCGATCACCATTAAATAGTCCATATAACACTACTCAAATTAGCGATTGGGAAAGCATTTCATTAGACATTCCAGAAGAACATTTAACGGCTAATTTACGCGTGAAATTTGAATACAATGTGGCCGGTGGTAACAACTTATTTATTGATGACATTAACCTTAATGGGTTTCTATCTAGAAACATTCAGCTACGAGCACCTTATAATGGCGTTCAAAATGTAGCGTCTTATACCACCTTAAACTGGAACGCCACTGCATCTATTGATTATTACCATTTAGAAATAGATACAGATACCAGTTTTACTAGCTTAGATTACGAAAGCCATCAAATAAACTTTTTATCCGGGTCGTCTAATAATATGGATACCGAATGGCAACTATCAAATCTTACACATGGTCAAACCTATTATTGGAAAGTAACCGGATTCTTAAATGGCGTAGATACCGCATTGTCTGAGACCTGGAGTTTCAAAGTAGATTCTAACACCCTAAGTATTGCAAATCCAATTGCAAAAAACTTACAGGTATTAGCCTATCCAAATCCGGCAACCCAGCAATTCTTTATTCGTGTGCTTAGTACTGGAAATCAAGAAGCAGAAATTGTCATGTATGATATTACTGGAAACCTGGTAAAGACCATTCATTCAGGCTTATTAGCCAATAAAGAAACGGAATTCACTATTTCAAGAGATGGCTTGAGTAACGGAATTTACCTCATTGGAACACGATCTTCTGAAGCTGTCTCTTATACACATCTCCGAGCCCACGAGACTCCTGAGCATCTC
>CAJXPI010000325.1 GCA_913057875.1 uncultured Flavobacteriales bacterium | reverse complement strand
CGAGATGCTCAGGAGTCTCGTGGGCTCGGAGATGTGTATAAGAGACAGCCCTAAACGTTTACCAAAGTCATTCTTTACGGGAGGATGAGAAATATGCCGATTATTTATTTCTTCCTTTTATGGATTTAACCAATGGAAAAACCAGCTATGCAGGAGGAAGGTACATTGACTTAAAAATTCCGGAAGGAAATGAATTAAGCGTTAATTTTCATACCGCATACAATCCTTACTGTGCTTATAGCGCAAGGTATTCTTGTCCTATAGTACCCGAAGAAAACTTTATTGAAGTAGAAATCAATGCCGGAGTAAAAGCTCCTAAACCCCATTAAATGATTACTGCGCATGAGAATATATTAAAGGACTTTGTAGATCCAAAAGATCGAATTCCTTTTGAAGATTGGTCTTTATTTACTGCTATTTGGCATGCAAAAGAGTTTAAACGAAAAGAGATTATTAGTCCCGCTGAAGAAACCGAAAAATTCCTATATTTCATTTTAAATGGAGCCCAACGGGTTTATTATTCTGACAACAACAAAGAGGCTACACTTATTTTTACCTATCCTCATTCTTTTGGCGGTAATCTAGACTCCTTTTTACTTCAAGTTCCATCCAATTATACCTATGAAGCTTTAACCAAGTCTTTGGTGTTACGGGCGCATTATTCAGACATCCATACCCTAAGAGCGCAGAGCACCATTTTCAATGCGTATTTTAATTCCTCCACACATTTTGCTTTAGCTGGACTGCTGCAAAGAATGGTGGAACTACAATGTTATTCATCCACAGAGAAATTCCAGTCCTTATTAGAACGTAGTCCTCATATTTTAAATCATATTCCGCATAAATACCTTGCCAATTATATTGGCGTGGATGCCACTAATTTTAGCAAACTCATTAATTCAGTGAAAATCTAAATCTTGGTAATTACCAATACTTTGCCTTTGGCTATTCTTCACTTTTGGTTCAAATAAAAATCTAAAACATGAAGACTTCAAAAATCATTACCATCAGCTCAAAACTATTTGTGGCCCTATCTGGATTAAGTTTAATTTACGTGAGTTTATTGTCGTTAATTAATCCTCAAGCCACAATGGACTTAGTACATGTTAACCTTTCCAATACCGATGCAATTAGTTCTATCAGGGGAATTTATGGAGGAGCTGGAATAGCTATTACTACTAGTTTTCTTTGGGTATTCTTTCAGCAACCAAGATGGAGTTTAACATTTTTAGCACTTTTTTGGGGTGGATACGCCCTATCTCGCATCCTTACAATTATAATAGATGGTAGCTTAGGTGAATTTGGAAATCAATGGTTGGTTATTGAAACCATATTCTGCTGTATTGCCATTCTACTTGCTCTACTCTATCCTCAAAAGGAAACCTATTTCAACTGATTCTTAAACACCTTTCTAAACTTTTCCATTTTTGGTTGAATTACGTACGCGCAATAACCTTGATTTGGGTTATTAGAATAGTAATCTTGATGGTAATTTTCAGCCATATAAAATTCATTTAAAGCGGTAACTTCGGTAACAATTGGTTTAGGATAGGCCTTTTCTTTATTCAACTCCGCAATAATACGGTTAGCTGTATCTCGTTGTAGCAAAGTGGTGTAAAAAACAGCCGAACGATATTGAGTCCCACGGTCTGCTCCTTGGTAATTTAAGGTAGTTGGATCGTGGGTTTGAAAGAAAATGGCAAGTAATGTTTCAAAACTAACCACATCCGGATCAAACCGTATACGTGCCACTTCCGCATGTCCTGTTTGACCAGTTGTTACTTCTTTATATGTTGGATTTGCATAGGAACCTCCTGCATAACCACTTTCCACCGAGTGAACACCTTTAACCTCTTGAAAAACGGCTTCTACACACCAAAAACATCCTGCCCCAAAAACGGCAGTTTCTACCTTATCTCCCTCTTTTGCCGAAATCGGAAAAATACTGACCAGTATCAGCGCTATTAAAATTATTTTTTTCATATCATTCCCTTTTGAAAACCAAACTTAAACCGCTCCCCACCACTAATATGTCATACAACATACATTAATTTTAACATTAAACTTATTTAACAACTCCACTATTTTTGATGAGATGTACAACTTTCCGCTTTCAAATACGTCCAATGAATGGCAAATAAAATTGATGGAAAACTTTCAAAATAGATCGTTCTAAAATACCTTGCTGGCTTATGAAAAGGGGGCATTTCTTAATCTATTTCTTACTTATTTCCTTTTGTGGTTTTGCTCACAAGGGCGAGGTAAATTCTAGTAGGTTTCAATTTATCCCAAATCTAGGTCAATTTCATGATTCTGTTCAATATCGGGTAGAAATCCCTAACGGTTACTTATTCCTAGAAAACAACACCTTTACCTATCATTTTTTTGATGCCCAATTACTAGAGCAGCGACATTTAGGAACCTATACCGGAGCTCCGG
>CAJXPI010000324.1 GCA_913057875.1 uncultured Flavobacteriales bacterium | reverse complement strand
TACACAGAGTAGATCGTCGGCAGCGTCAGATGTGTATAAGAGACAGGTATGGGTATGTAATTATGTCGAATCATATTCATTTACTCCTTAGAAGTGATACGGAGAATTTATCAGCTACCATTAAAGAGTTTAAAAGCTTCACGGCAAAGGCAATTCTTCAAGAAATTGAAACTGGAGTAGAAAGTAGAAAAGAATGGATGTTACAAGTATTTAAAAATGCAGCCTTTAAAAATCAACGAAATACGCATTTTCAATTTTGGACACATGAAAATCATGCAGAGCATATTTATTCTCAAAAATTTATAGCTCAAAAGTTAAATTACATTCATCAAAATCCAGTACGTGCTAGAATTGTCAATAATGAAATCGATTATGTTTATTCAAGCGCTGTAAACTATTGTGGGCAAGATGGTGTGTTGGATGTTAGTTTATTGTCTCTTCGTTGGAAAACGTACTAAAACAGTATTTCTAATTCAGGCGAGACGCCTGGTTAACACAAGGCGTAGCGAAAGACGCTACGCCTAACGTAATTACTGCAACCCATAAAATTTGAAGGTTCAGCGTAACGTCTGTCGTTACGTTGGAATTTAATATGGCTTCTGACTTTTTAATTTGACATCGTTAACTACTTTTATCCTTGCAGAATTTTATTGGAAATGGAAAACAAATTTATAATAACCTTAATTATTGGTTTTGGGGTTCTCCAATATTCAAAAAATCAGAACACGTTTGTTAAAGTTGTGTTTGGAGGACAGTTGCTAGCTTTGTTTTTTCGTTTTTTTGATAATTTAGAATTCCATGTATTCTCGTTTTACACTATGTTTGGCATGGCTCTTTTAATGTTAACTTATTCGATATGGAATAAACAATATACCAAGCAAAAGAGGGGAGTTCTTATGGTTATTCTATTGCCCTTTTTAATTCAGAATTTTTATGCTTTTCAACATTATCCATACCAATCTCAAATAGCAGTGTTGTTAGTCATTCCAGTAATTTCTTGGATGTATATTGTATTGGCTAAAAGGTCAGAGTATAAGGTTGAATTGCCGGTTGTCAGTATTTTTGCCAGCCTAGCGTTGCTACAAACTGTATCTTTTTATTTTTAATTATTTGATTTCTTGAAAGTACTAATTCGCATATTTCTAATCGTATCTCTTTTCGGGGGATTGACTTCATTTACCCCTATAATGATGGAAATGAACTTGGAATTGTTAGACTCTGGTTGGAACCACCATTTCAAAAGTCATTACAAAAAGTTAAAAACAGACCATCATGATTTTGGGAAATTTAGAAATACGGAAACAGGTAAAATTTACATGTTGAAGTTTATGTTACCTGACGATTTTAAAACCAAATTGCTTAAAAAAGGTTCTCAGTTCACGATTGGAGTAGGACATTCTGTGGCACTCGAAAGAATAGAAGAAGGGGTAACTTTGAATGCTCAAAACTCAAAGGACATGAAAGAATACCCAACTTATTACATGGTTAGTATTGAAAGTAATTAAGCGAATCTACCTTTTAATGTATGGCCGAGTAAAACTAACCTAATTGTTAGAAATTAAGTTTAAAGGTTCAGCATAACGTTTGTCGTTACTTTGGGAAGCTACCCCTAACGCTGTTTTTTGTTTAGATTGGAATTTTAAAGGAAAGCGTAACGTCTGTGGTTACGCAGCGCGTTAACAAGGTAATTTGAAACGATTTTGTTAACGCAGGTTCATTTTGGAAGTGTGGTTAGGAATTTACATTTGATTTTCATTTTAAAGCTTCGTTATGAGCCGATTTTTATTTTTAGCAATGATACTTGTTATGATGTCATGCAGCTCCGTTCAGCAGATTAATAATAGGAGTTTAATGAGCGAGTATGAACTTAAGGCTCTGGAACCAACTGATTTTAATGGCGTATTTAATAATGTGAGTAGAGCGAAAGAAAATCAAACTTATCCGGATACCCTAATGAATGAGTTTGATTTTACTGGATGCAAAAAGTTTTATTCTGAGGTAGACTCTAATTTAACGTGTTCATTGAATTTTGAAGATAATAAGTTGATAGTAAGGTTAATGTCTGGACCTAAAGTCTTAAGTTCCATTAAATTTAAAGCAAAATTGAAGGATAAGGTATTGAAATTAGAAACGTTTTCACGCTTTCATGTAGATTATGGCATTCTAAACACTTTCGCTCAAAGTAATACCTACCTCATGCTAACAAACAAAGATGAATTACTTCTTTACCGCAAAGCCCATGGAAGTGCCTTGTTTGTGGTTTTTCCAGTGTTCAGTGCAAGTCATTATGTGGAAGCTTGTTTTGAACGAGCAGATTGATAACAGGATTTTTGGAAACGAGATAACCAAAACCTACTTCAGGTTTTGAGTGAGTGATATTGAATTTTATTTCAGGCGAGACGCCTGGTTATAACCTGTCTCTTATACACATCTGACGCTGCCGACGATCT
>CAJXPI010000323.1 GCA_913057875.1 uncultured Flavobacteriales bacterium | reverse complement strand
ACAGAGTAGATCGTCGGCAGCGTCAGATGTGTATAAGAGACAGATATAAGAAAAAAGCCATCAACTTGAAAGTTGATGGCTTTTTTTATGCCTCTATACAAGGGTTATCAATTTCCTTACCTTTTGTTTTCTCCTTCCAATTCTCAATTGCTTTGGGGTCATATTTCTCAAACATACTCAACCAAATTGACCGTGATAGTTTAAAAATAACAGGAGTTAATACTAACAATGATATAATGGATAACAACAAATACGTTTCCACTTCAAAATCTTGTAACAAAACAACCATAGCCACATAGAAAGCAACTAAGTAAGCAACACTAAGACCATATCCCACATACATCGAACCGTAAAAGAAACCCGGTTCCTTATTGAATTTCAAACCACAGGAATCACAATGTTCCGGCATTAAAAACATTTTGTTAAACACATATGGATTGGGTTCGCAAAAGATGTTTGCTTTTCTACACCTTGGACATTTACCTTTTAACATGGAACCAATCATCACTAATATTCTGTTTTTTCATCCATTAAACGTGCATGAAAATAACGAATAGAGTCCTCGTGCAATTCATGTTTCCCTTCAAAAGTATGAAAATCAAAATCCACACCCTTGCCATGCATCTCCATAATCAGTTCATCCACTCGCTCCGAAGAAATATATTGATCATCTGAACCAACCATAATTTTCAAATTTGATTGATTTACCTTTTTCAACTTATGAATGTCATCTACCACATCCAACGGCAAGTCCGAGCCCCAAATAACCATTTCATTTACATCACGATTCATCTGTGATGCCCAGCGCATTGAAGTTGGTCCACCTTGTGAGAATCCTAAAACTCCAAGTTTAACGGCCTCTGGCATTCCTTGCGTAAGCAGATCCTCCCAAATGGTATTCAAATAAATTACATTATTCGAAATATCACTTTCTCTTAATTCCTTAGTCATCCAGTTGGCAGCAACTGACCCTCTAGTACTTTTTGAATAAAACCGATGTAAACCTTCAGGTGCAACTATTACAGTTTGTTCATCTTCAATACACTCAAACGACTTTACAAAATCTTCTGAACGCATTCCATATCCATGAAACACAAACCAAATACCTCTGGTGCTTTTTGATAGGTCACCAATAATTTGATACCTCCCAGTTGTCTGAACGTTTACGGTCTTTTCCATTTACACTCTTTCAATAATTACCGCGTAACCCTGCCCAACTCCAATACACATAGTACATAACGCATAACGCTTATTGGTGCGCTGCAATTGTCTTGCTGCGGTATAAATAATTCGAGTCCCAGAAACACCAAGTGGGTGTCCTAACGCAATAGCTCCCCCATTTGGATTAATTCTAGGATCATCATCTTTTAAGCCCATTTTTCTGGTACAAGCCAACGCCTGAGCAGCAAAAGCCTCATTTAATTCAATGACATCCATTTCATCCAGAGTTAAGCCTGCCTTCTTCAAAGCAATTTCACTAGCATAAACAGGACCAATTCCCATTATTCTAGGCTCAACCCCAGCAACACCTGAAGAAATAATTTTAGCCATAGACTTCAATCCATATTTTTCAACTCCAAACTCAGATGCTAATAACATCGCAGCGGCACCATCATTTAACCCAGAAGCATTACCTGCAGTTACAGAACCATCCTTTCTAAAGGCTGTCCTTAGTTTAGCTAACCTCTCTAAGGTTGTATTAGGCTTAATAAATTCATCTTCAGAAAAAATTAAATCATCTTGCTTTCTTATTGGTATAGATACTGGAATAATCTCCTCTGCTAATAACCCTGACTCTCTAGCTTTGGTAGCTTTCATGTGACTCCACACGGCAAACTTATCTTGATCCTCCCTAGATATAGAATACAGCTCAGCTAAATTTTCAGCAGTTACTCCCATACCATCGGTTCCATACAACTCCTTCATTTTAGGATTAACAAATCTCCACCCAAAACTTGAGTCAAACATTTTAGAATCTCTACCATACGCTGAAGAGGCTTTAGACATGACCCAAGGTCCTCGCGTCATATTCTCAACACCACCAGTAATAAACAAATCTCCATCTAGATTATTAATAGCTCGTTGACCATTAACAACCGCAGACATTCCTGAAGCACATAATCTATTTACAGTTTCACCTGGCACCTGCCATGGCAAACCAGCCAATAAACTAGACATTCTTGCTACGTTTCGATTATCCTCACCAGCCTGATTAGCACATCCCATAACAACATCAGCAATCTCGTCTGTTTTTATGCTGGGATTACGATTTATCAATTCCTTGATAACCATAGCACCAAGATCATCTGTTCTAACAGAAGCTAAAGTTCCTCCAAAGTTTCCGATAGGGGTTCGGATACCATCAATAATATATGAATTCATAATAATACCTTTCTAATTGAGCCAACAATTTTACAACAGGGTAATGGAATATGGTATTAAAAAGTGATAAAAAAG
>CAJXPI010000322.1 GCA_913057875.1 uncultured Flavobacteriales bacterium | reverse complement strand
TCTACACAGAGTAGATCGTCGGCAGCGTCAGATGTGTATAAGAGACAGGGTTACACCTGTTAATTTCAAACCACAACGAGTATTCATATACGTCTTCTTCAACCGATGTGTGGGATATTTTGAAGGTGACCGATAGAGATACGGCAAACCCAGATAATGTAATTTTAATTTATTCGGGTAGAAGCGTCAACGCGGCTCAAGAATACAATAGTGGTTCGGGTTGGAGTAGAGAACATGTATGGGCAAAATCACGTGGTGATTTTGGAACTTCTCCTGGTCCAGGAACCGATGTTCACCATTTACGCCCTTGTGATGTGAGTGTAAATTCCACCAGAAACAATAGAAACTTTGATGAATGTGTTACTTGTCAAGATGTTATTGATAATGGGTTTAATACTGGGTCAAAAAAGGATGCCAATCTTTGGACATTTGAGCCGCCAGATGAGGTGAAAGGGGATGTGGCTCGAATGATAATGTATATGGCCATTAGATACGAGGGAGGGTCTGGTGAACCTGATTTAGAGTTGACTAATACGTTGTTAGATAAATCTTCTAAACAACCCTTACAGGCAAATTTGGCCACCTTGTTAGAATGGAATAGTCTAGATTCTGTATCTGATTGGGAACGAAATAGAAATGAAGTGATTTTTAGTGATTTTCAAGGAAATAGAAATCCTTTTATTGATAATCCTGAATTAGCGGAATATCTGTGGGGAGATAGTACAGGCATTGATTGGTATCCTGATTTTCCGGCTAGTACAGAGCAATTAAATGATGACCAAGGATTTTTGATTTATCCCAATCCTGGAAATCAGAGCTTATTTATTAAAGGAAAGTATTCTGAATTGAAAATTTTTAATATGAATGGTAGCGAGTTAGGAACCTACCGTAACCAAGAAATGATAGATACAACCTTTCTAAAAGAAGGTGTTTATATTGTTCGTATTTCAAATAATGTAGGTAAGAGTACGGTAAAAAAATTACTGGTTTTGTAATATGATTAAAAACATTCTAGAAATAGATTAGATTTCTATATTTGACCCTTTAATTCTTTCAATACTTCGTATGATAAATGATAAAATTTCCAAATTCATATTACTAATTTGGTCTGTTATTTTACTTGGAATGGTTGCTTTAAAAGCACACCTGTCTTCATTTACGCATGACGAAAGTTTTTCTTATTTGAATTACGTACCAGATAGATTTTCCGACATTCTTTCTTTTAGTAATAGTTACACCAATAACCATATTTTAAACAGTATGGGAATGAAGTTTTCTGAAATCATTTTTGGAACTTCAGAATTTACGCTAAGACTCCCTAATATTTTGGCACTGGTGTTATTTTTATTTTTTGCATTTAAGATATTATTCCATCGAGTAGGTTCCCTAATAGCTGTTTTTGGTTTTGTTTTGATTTCAAGTGTTTCAAGTTTGAATGAGTTATTTGGACTCGCTAGAGGGTACGGACTGTCTTTTGCTTTTTTGTTGGGTAGCTTATTTTTTTTGATCTCGTATTTCGAAAAAAAAGGGAGGCTTTCAATTGTTGGATTTCATGCCATGTTGATTTTAGGGGTTTTAAGTAATTTTAATATTATGACAGTTTATATAGCGTTACTAATAGTATGGTTTATACTGGTTGTAATTGAGAAAATCATTATTCGAGATAATGAAGAGTCTATATGGAGAGATCTAAAATTTCACATTTTTCCAATGGTTGTAGCAATTGCCTTTTTATTTGAACCCATACGAAGAGTTTTGACTTATGCAGACCTTGGTTTTGGTGGTAAAAGTGGCTTTGTTGCCGATACGGTTACCCAAGTTTCTTTGAGTTTGTTTGCAGGTATACATGTATCACCATGGGGTGTTAATTTAACCAAAACGTTAGTTTTAGTTTCGGTTTTAATTTCCCTGATTCTTTGGATTAAAGGATTAATGCATCATGGGTTGAAGTTTTTTAGAGAAAATATCGCGTTAATGATCCTTAATTTAAGTTTGATCATTATTTCATTGATAATTATTTCTACACATCATATTTTAGGAAGTGATTATCCGGTGGCTCGCTTTTGTTTATTCCTTGTTCCTTTAGTTATTCTGCATTTTCTGTTTTTTATTGATTATATACATAAACACACTCATTTTAATTGGATTTTAGGACTGGTTGTTGCACTTGCTTTCGCGAATTTATACGTTTTCCTTTCTACATTTAATACTAAAACTTATAGGGAATGGGCATTCGATCAGAATACCAAACAAATGGTTAAAGACTTGAAGGTTTACCATGCTCATTGCTGTCCAGAAAATGCTAATCTACAAGTACATTGGTTGTTTGAGCCAAGTGCTAATTTCTATCAACAAACCGAGGCAACTGAATGGTTAAATCCCGTTCTTCGAGATCCAGTATTTAAAAGTGATGAATATTTATATTTATTTAAAGCTGTCTCTTATACACATCTGACGCTGCCGACGATCTACTCTGTGTAG
>CAJXPI010000321.1 GCA_913057875.1 uncultured Flavobacteriales bacterium | reverse complement strand
GAGATGCTCAGGAGTCTCGTGGGCTCGGAGATGTGTATAAGAGACAGGGATTTGGATACCAGGAGTATGTGACGGCCATTGAAGAATTGTCAAAAGTAGATGGTTCAATTGGTCTGTCTATGGCTGCGCATAATTCTTTATGTACTGGACATATTTTACAATTCGGTAATGAAGAACAAAAACAAAAGTATTTACCAAAATTAGCTTCTGCTGAATTTATTGGAGCCTGGGGATTAACAGAGCAAGGTTCTGGGTCTGATGCTGGAGGAATGTCTACCGTAGGTGTTCAAGATGGCGATTACTGGGTGATTAATGGAGCGAAGAACTTTATTACCCACGGAATTTCAGGTGATGTTGCTGTTGTAATTGTACGTACCGGAGAAAAAGGTGCTTCTGATGGAACTACTGCTTTTATAATAGATAAAGGAACAGATGGTTTTAAAGGAGGTGCTAAAGAAAATAAACTAGGAATGCGTGCTTCTGAAACAAGTGCATTATTCTTTGATAATGTACGTGTACATAAAAGCCAGATTCTTGGAAATGTTGGAGAAGGATTTAAGCAAGCTTTGAAAGTATTGGATGGAGGTAGAATTTCTATTGCTGCATTGGGTACTGGAATTGCAATGGGAGCATATGAAGCTTCTATAAAGTATGCAAAGGAGAGAGAGCAGTTTGGGAAGCCAATTGCTTCGTTTCAAGCTATATCTTTCAAATTGGCTGAAATGGCAACAAAAATTGAAGCGGCTCATTTATTGACCATGAGTGCTGCGGATTTAAAAAATAAAAATCAAGTAATGACCAAAGAAGGAGCTATTGCTAAATTATATTCTTCTGAAATTTCTGTGGAAGTTTCTAATGATGCCGTTCAAGTTCATGGGGGGTATGGTTATACAAAAGATTACCCAGTAGAGAAGTTTTACAGAGATAGTAAGCTTTGTACCATAGGTGAAGGTACCTCTGAAATACAAAAGTTAGTAATTTCTAGACAAATCATTAAATAAAGTTTGGTATAAAGGAATATCGCATTACCTTTGCCGCCCTTAAAAAGAAACAAGCATGTTAATTGTACCTGTAAAAGACGGAGAGCCAATAGAGAGAGCTCTTAAAAAATTCAAAAAGAAATTTGAGCGCACTGGTGTTGTAAAAGAACTACGTGCTAGAAAGAAATACATTAAACCGACCGTTAGAAAGCGTGAGGAAAAGCTTCGTGCTATCTACCGTGAGCAATACTTGAACAACTTGGATTAATTTCAGTTTTCAAATAATATTTAGGGAATCCTGCGATCTTATCGCGGGATTTTTTAATTTTAGAACTTTCACTATTAGCATGTACAAAAATGATTTTCAAAAATATCTAGAATCTGAGAAGAGGTTTTCCGCACATACGGTGAAAGCATATTTGAAGGATTTGGATCAATTTTTGGCTTTTGTTAGTGAATCCTACTCCGTTAACCATCCCAATAAAATTTCTCATAAAATCATTCGAACTTGGCTGGTTAGTTTAGTCTTAGATGACGAGGTTTCTTCTAATTCGGTAAATCGGAAACTATCAACCTTGAAAACATACTTCCGATTCTTAATGCTTTCGCGTAAAGTGGAAATAAACCCAACATTAAAGGTGATTGCGCCCAAAATGAAAAAGCGCCTACCAGAATTCGTTGATCAAGCAGCAATGAATGAGTTTTTGGATTTGGAATTATTCGAAGATGATTTTGTGGGAGTGAGAAATCAATTTATTATTGAGTTGTTGTATCAAACAGGTATGCGACTTTCAGAAATGTTAGCTCTAACCGTTCAAGATTTTGAAATTTCCACTGGAACACTTAAGGTTTTAGGGAAGCGTAATAAGGAACGTTTGGTTCCTGTGAATCAGAGTTTAATGCTTCTAGGACAGGATTATCTTATTAAAAGATCTGAAATTAATTCAAAGTCTTTGCAGTTAATTGTAACCCAAAAAGGAAAATCTGCCTATCCTAAAATGGTATATAATGTGGTAAATTCGTATCTTAGTCAAGTTTCTACATTGAATAAAAAAAGCCCGCATGTATTGCGTCATACTTTTGCTACGCACATGCTTAATAACGGTGCTGATTTAAACAGTATTAAGGAAATATTGGGGCATGCTAATTTATCAGCTACCCAAGTATACACACATAACTCATTTGAGAAATTAAAATCTATTTATAAACAGGCTCATCCGAGAGCTTAAAAATTTGTCGATATATGAAATTAAACATTCAATCCATCCATTTCGATGCAGACCAAAAATTATTAGACTTAATTCAGTTAAAAGCAGATAAATTAGAAACATATTTTGACAAGGTTGTGGCCGGTGATGTCTTCCTAAGATTAGAAAAGGCAGATAACCGTGAAAATAAACTGGTTGAAATCAAGTTAGAAGTACCCGGAAATGATCTTTTCGCTAGTAAGAAATCAGCAACATTTGAAGAAGCGGCTGATGACGCCTTTGAGGCGCTAAGAAGGCAATTGAA
>CAJXPI010000320.1 GCA_913057875.1 uncultured Flavobacteriales bacterium | reverse complement strand
ACGAGATGCTCAGGAGTCTCGTGGGCTCGGAGATGTGTATAAGAGACAGAGAGAATTGTTATAAATACCAAAGCATTTATTTTTGAATTAAGATTGAGTTGAACGTAGATAACAATATCTGAGTCATCCCTAACTAAGCTCTTTGCTCTTAGTCCTTAAAGAAAGCAAACTTTGAGCTACGACATCAAAGTCCAAATTATTTAAATCCACCTACTTTGAGGTCTTTAATCATTAGCCAGACTTTGCTAATTTTAAGGTTTATACCTTCTAATAATTTAGCAAAAAAACACCGGCCATCACCGGTGCTTTTTTAGTATATGGAATAGGTGTTAATGACTGATAATTACGTTTAGCACTTCATAGCCTTCCCCATTTTGAATGGCTACAAAGTATAAACCATTGGCCAGCGTTTGAACCTCCATTTGAATGACGCTTTCATTAGATTGAGCCGTCTTTATGAGGTTTCCAGTACTGGAATAAATAGAAATAGCACTGTTTTTACCCTTGGTGTTTTTAATCAGTAGTTGCTCTTTTACTGGATTTTGAACCAGCTGATAATAGGGAGGGGAGGAATGGTTTGAAATGGCGCTAGGATTGACATCTGAATAGAAGTATAAAGTGCTATCAATATATCCCCACAACCCATTGTCATAAAAGTAAGATTGGCTAGCGATTATTTTATGGTTATTCAATTTAGCTCCACTCGGTAAATATAGAGAGGAAGTAGAAATATTTGTATCATATTGAGATTCTTCTTTAGAGTTTATATCCCAGCTTGCGCCATTCCAGAAATATGATGTTCCTTCCGTAATATTGTTGGTAATAAAAGTGCTTTCTGAGCGGTATTCATTTTGCCAACTGCTATTTTGCCACGATTGGTAATAGAACTCCGCGGTTCTATCTTGGGCGTTATAGGTATAAAAATATTGGTAATTGTTTTCCCAAATTCCGTTATCGTATTGAAAGGTGACTAGGTTAATTAGCTTTCCATTGGCATCATTGTTATAATAGAAACGAGTGGTGGGAATAGCCGTTTTTCCTTGATATTGATAGTTCGTTTTTTCTTTTAGGAATCCTAATGAATCAATTTGGTATTGCGCAAAACCAGTTATTTCCCAATACCCATTACTCCATTCATAGCTGGTATCGCTTTCATGAAGTCCATTAGCGTGGTAAGTATAGATGGTCTCAAATGAATCTTCATAATAAAAACCATCCCAAACTTGATACTTTCTACTTAGTAATTCTCCTTGTGCCCCAAATTCCATAACTTCTTTAAAGGATTGATAGGTTTCACTTGTTTGTTTTTTTAGTGATCCATTGGTGTAATATTCAAATCGGGTAGTGGCTCCCGAATACCATAACTGAGACCATGTATCGTAATGAATATTTTGCATACTATCCAGTTTTTGCAAGGTGCTTCGATGATGATTGGATAAGGTTACATTTTTGGTTTGGGTGAATAAGTGAATATCTCGTTGTGAAAATGGCTCTGAATTTGGGATTTGCGCTTGAACCGAAAAGGCATAGCAAATCACTGAAAAAAGTAAAGTTGATTTCATAGTAATTGTATTAGTAAATAATTGATTAAAAGAACTTTAATCGAAGCAGGATATGTTAGAAGTAACGAAAATATGAGGGAGAGGGTTTGGTGAAAAGCGCTAACGTAACTATTTTTTACTTTAGTCCAATGAAAATTAATCATGCTATAACTAGTGTTTTAGGAATTCTACTAATTTTGATTCTCCCTCATTCTGAATTAATTCCCAATTTCGGTTATAGTATTCCCATTTTACTTTTGGTTTGGGCAATATTGAAATACCAGGGAAAGAGATTTGACGGTATTGGTTTTTCCTTTAAATGGTTTTCGTGGAAGGCAGTTGGAGTTGGAGTCCTTACCGGGATTATAGTCTTTGTTTTACTTCAAATGATTCTGTTTCCAGTATTAGAGCAATTCATTGAATTTGATAATGCAGAATTTGGACTCAATACCTTCTTAAAACAAAATATCTATACCTACCTCTTCATATTAGGAATGGGGTGGTTAATTGGCGGAGTATATGAAGAGATTGTCTTTCATGGATTTATATTTAAAAAGATAAAAGAATTCGTAGGAGGTAAAAATTCCACTGTGGTTAGTTTCCTTTTTACGGCTGTGTTGTTTGGCTTGTATCATTATCAAATGGGTGTTGAAGGCACTCTCAATGCTTTTTTAGCGGGAATGATTTACCATGGAATTTCCTTGAAATTTAAAGGCAATTTATGGTATGGTGTTTTTTGCCATGGTACCTATAATTCTATCGTAATTTCCTGTTTGTATTTTGATATATAGTATTAAGTAAAATGCACCTTTTTAAGGTTAATCCTCAACGCGTTGAAGTTCCTCCCAACCACAGTTAATACGGTCTCTTATTTTACTGGATACGGAGAAACGATAAATTTGATAGTATTGGATCCTGTCTCTTATACACATCTCCGAGCCCACGAGACTCCTGAGCATCTCGT
>CAJXPI010000319.1 GCA_913057875.1 uncultured Flavobacteriales bacterium | reverse complement strand
GTCTCGTGGGCTCGGAGATGTGTATAAGAGACAGGATGACCTTACAAGCGGTCCACTTTCGACATATCTAAATCCTAATTCTAATCCAATTCTTTTAAAATTATCGAATTCATTAGGAGTAACGAACTTTTCGACCGGAAGGTGGGCTTTGGTAGGTTGTAAATATTGTCCTAAGGTCAAAATATCCACCTTTGAAGCACGTAAATCCTTCATTGACTCAATCACCTCTTCCTCAGTCTCTCCAAGACCTAACATGATACCAGACTTCGTTTTCATACCCCCTTCTTTTAGACGTAATAAAACTTCCAAACTTCTGTCATATTTTGCTTGAATTCGAACTTCCTTGGTCAATCTTCTAACCGTTTCTAGGTTATGTGACACAATTTCAGGTGCCACATCAATAATTCTTTGAAGGTTTTCCCATTTCCCTGCAAAATCAGGAATTAAGGTTTCCATTGTAGTGGACGGGCTCATTTCGCGCACTTTATTTACTGTTTCCGCCCAAATTATTGACCCCCCATCTGGCAAATCATCTCTATCAACAGAAGTAATAACACAATGCTTTACTTTCATCAATAAAACAGAGCTCCCAATGCGCATCGGTTCTTTTAAGTCTGCCGGCAATGGCTTACCAGTTTGCACGTTACAAAAACCACATGAACGGGTGCAAATATTTCCCAAAATCATAAACGTAGCGGTTCCGGCACCCCAGCACTCACCCATATTAGGACAATTACCACTTTCGCAAATAGTGTTTAGCTTATGCTCACCTACAATTCCGCGAACTTTTTTATAATCCTCACCCACAGGCAACTTCACTCTTAACCAATCCGGTTTCTTCTTTGAAGTTTTCCCCTCAGGGTTTAATCTTTTCCAATTAACCGGTTTTACCGTTCCTGGCTTCATACCTATTCTATTTTTTTACCTATTTCTAACATCAGGTAAAGTGTAATCCAATATTGATTATTCTGAATGTCATACATTAATGGGACTTCCTTATAGAAAACATCGAACGCAACACCCACTTCCATAGATTTCAATCTCTCATCATAAGGTGAGTATTCGAAATTCATTCCGAATTTCCCATAAAACCCTGGCACTAATTCCAATTCATCCAACCCTTTAAAAAAACCTGCTCGTCCCCTTATTAATCCCGGTAAATGGACCGCGGGATCATAGCGAACAACATTTGCCGTTCCCGGATCTCCATAGTATTCAATATAACTAGGTTTTAAAAAACCAAGATTTAAACCCAACCCATAAATCCAAGCCAGTTGAACTCCTTTTTTTATCTCTTTTTGTGCAAAAGCACGTTGTTGGCTTAATCCAAACCTTAATCTCGTTAAGGAATTAATCTTACCGTAAAAATACCCTCGAGAATCATCATAAAAGGTATTCACCACTTTTTCTTGCTTCGGGTGTTTTAGGTTCTGAAACTCAAAATTGTAGATTCGCTTGAGTTTATATGAAAGATGAACTTGCTTTTTATAACTCACTCCCCAACCCTGGGTATGAAAGGTTAACCCATAGGCATTACTACTTCTGTAATACAATTTCACATCTTCCCCCTTCGGCTGAACCTGTGAAATCCCGTCTAACATCAGAAGAGAAAATAGTAATATGGAAAGTGTTTTTATCAAAATAGTTACAGCCAACAAAAATAACGCATTTGCTATTGACTTTGCGTCCTTGCTATGTCATATTAATTACTTAACGTAATATAACTATAAAATGCTGGCTTTAGCTGCAGAAATATGGTAATGAGAATCCGAATACACCACACCTCCATTTTTGATGGTAATAACTTGTGGCGACTGATGCATTACTTGAGTTACTTCAGCAACGCGATTCGAAAGTTCTCGATATTTAATTAAGTCAATAAAATAGGCCGGCAAATCTGATTTATATTCAGATTCAAAACCACGTAAAGCCATGGTACTAACCATGCATCTACTCGAATGTTTGAACAAAACAAATGCAGAGCCTGTAATAGAACTCTGCATTAAAATATCATCAAACTCAGATACTGAAGTAAGCTTTCGCCAATTCATTGATACTTATCGCTTATTGTAACCTGAAGATTGGTAGGTATTGCCATATGCGGCACATTTGTGGCTAGAAGCACATGAGACTAATAAGCCTAGACCAAAAATAGCGATGAAAATGTATGCAAGCTTTTTCATTAGATTCTTTTAAATATGAAACAAAAGTACCGGTTAATTATCACAAAACAAAAATAAGACCGTTATAAGAACGAATTAATGTTTTTATATTGCATCTCATTCAAATTTTGTTGTTCTATTCTTCATGTACAAATCTTCTTGCATCTCATATTTACCCACCTCTTGGAATCTTTTACTATCACCAGTAATTGAGTCTCAAAAATTTCAAGACTTACTAAAACACATTAATACTAGCACCGAGAATGTATTTCCTCCGGTAAATGCAACCTTTGCAATGTATGAAAGCTGTCTCTTATACACATCTCCGAGCCCACGAGACTCCTGAGCATCTCG
>CAJXPI010000318.1 GCA_913057875.1 uncultured Flavobacteriales bacterium | reverse complement strand
GATGCTCAGGAGTCTCGTGGGCTCGGAGATGTGTATAAGAGACAGATGTAAAACTACACTGCGCTAAAGGACTAAAAAATGATATTTGTATGAGTCTACCCGTAACTAAAGTCACTGAACAAGAATTGATTAAATTTAATTTATTGGATATCAGTACGTTTATAGATCAACTTGAAAAAGGTATTGATAACGCCAAAGTGGAGTTGAACGATGTGTTGGCCCAAAAGGCCGCGCCAAATTTTGAAAACACGATTGAAAAATTGGAGTTTATTGGTCAAGATGTGAACGAGTTATCGAGCATCTTTTTCAATTTAAATTCAGCCGAAACCACGGATGAAATTCAGGCTATGGCTCCTGAGTTTTCGGCTAAGTTGACCGCTTATGGAAACGATGTGGCGATGAATCCAAAATTGTTTGCACGTGTGAAACAGGTTTGGGATAATAAGGATAATGAGTCACTAACTGCGGAGCAACTAACCGTACTGGAAAAGTCTTATTTAGGTTTTGTACGCAATGGAGCGTTACTGAATGACGCTCAAAAAGAAGAATTAAGAGCCATAGACGAAAAATTGTCAGGTACTTCGCTAAAATTTGGTGAGAACGTATTGGCTGAAACCAATTCGTATAAATTGGTTTTAGAAGAAGGTGATTTAGAAGGATTACCTCAAAGCGCTATTGAGTACGCTTCGCAAACCGCTACCGAATTAGGCGAAGAAGGTAAATGGGTAATTAATCTACAATATCCTAGCTTTCTACCTTTTATGAAGTATTCATCACGTAGAGATTTACGTGAAACTTTATACCTAGCTTCGGCTACCAAAGCATGTAAAGAGGATGAGTTTGATAATCAAGACATCGTTAAAGAAATTGCCCATTTACGTTTAAAACGCGCCAATTTATTGGGGTATAAATCGCATGCTGATTATGTGCTGGAACGTAGAATGGCTCAAAGTGCTAAGGTGGTAACGCAGTTTATGGAAGACATGCTTGCCAAAGCAAAACCTGCAGCCGAAGCTGATGTGGCAAGAGTTGCCGCTTTAGCTAAAGCGGATGGTATTTATGATTTGCAAGCTTGGGATTTTAGCTACTATGCCGAGAAGTTAAAGCAAAAAGAGCTGAACTTAGACGAAGAGAAAATCAAGCCATATTTTGAGTTAAACAACACCATTAACGGAGTGTTTAACGTTGCTCGAATTTTGTATGGATACGATTTTGAATTACGTGACGATATTGAAATCTACCACGAAGACGTATTGACTTACGAAGTGAAAGACCGCGATGGAAAGCATAAAGCGTTCTTCTATGCAGATTTCTTTCCACGTAAAGGAAAACGTCAAGGGGCTTGGATGACTTCGTTCAAAGGTCAATACAAAAAGGATGGGAAAAACTACCGTCCGCATATTTCCATTGTATGTAATTTCTCTAAACCAACGCCATTGCAACCGGCTTTATTAACCTTTAATGAGGTAACTACGTTGTTTCATGAGTTTGGGCATGCGTTGCACGGAATGTCGTCAGAGTGTACTTACCCAAGTGTTAGTGGAACCAGCGTGTTTTGGGATTTTGTAGAATTACCATCGCAAATTTTAGAGAATTGGTGTTACGAAAAAGAAGCACTCGATTTCTTTGCACGTCACCATAACTCCAAAGATTTAATTCCGGATGAGGAAATTAATAAGATTGTAAAATCGCAACAGTTTTTGGAAGGTTATAACACTATGCGCCAATTAAGTTTTGGTTATTTAGATATGGGATGGCATACTATCACAGAAGAGGTTGCGGATTCTGTATTTGACTTTGAAAAAGCCGCTTTAGATAAAACGGCTTTGTTACCTAAAGTAAAAGAAGGGAGCACAAGTTGTCAGTTTGCACACATTTTTAAGGGAGGTTATTCTTCAGGGTATTATAGTTACAAATGGGCAGAGGTACTGGATGCCGATGCATTTGAATTGTTCAAACAAGAAGGCATTTTTAATCAAGAAGTGGCGCAAGCCTTTTACGATCATGTTTTAAGTGCAGGAGGTAGTGAGCACCCATCGGTATTGTATGAAAGATTTAGGGGCAGACAACCCAAAGTAGATGCATTATTGCACAGAGCTGGGTTGGATAAATAAGAGATAAAAGAAAAAGGGAGCTAATTCGCTCCCTTTTTCTTTTTTTTGCGTGGTCAATGCCCCTAATCCTCCCTTCGTCAGGATTTCTCCCCCCTTCGCCAAGGGGGAATCTTTAACCCAGTCTTAATAAATAATATTTGGTCTATTTAATTACTCTTATTTTTACCCTAAAATTGTTAGGGGTGTGTCTTCCCCCTTGGAGGAGGGGGAAGGAGCGAAGCGACAGGGGGATTGACCCCGAGATTATTTCCTAGTACTCAATCTCACCTCTCAAGTCATAATACCGCCAGCCATTTTGAAAGCTACCCAATTGAATCTCAATAAATATCAGTAAATTTGTTTTGATCTTTTGAATATGAATTTAGAATTAGAAAAAATAGAACTGACTAAGTTGTTGTTATCCA
>CAJXPI010000317.1 GCA_913057875.1 uncultured Flavobacteriales bacterium | reverse complement strand
TCTCGTGGGCTCGGAGATGTGTATAAGAGACAGGAATAGTAGAAATATCAATAACGCTTTTATTTAAAGAATTTAAGATTTTTTTTTGCCTCGATGGAACTGTTCTATCGGGGCTTTTTTTTGCGCAAAAAAGCCGGAATAAAATTCTTCCGGCAGTAATATTTCTCGGGTTTATTTGAAATCCTATAATTCGATGTCTATTACATTGTGCAGGAGATTCTCAAACTCTTCTCTTTTTCGTATTAATTTAGCTTCCTCATTGTGTATTAGAACCTCTGCCGGACGGTATCTAGAATTGTAATTAGACGCCATAGAGAAGCAGTACGCTCCCGCATTTTTAAATCCTAAAATATCTCCTTCTGTGATTTCTGAAATTTTACGATTGTAACCAAATGTATCTGATTCACATATATAACCAACTACCGTGTAAATTCTTGGCTTTCCTGAAGGATTAGAAACATTATAAATTTCGTGATGTGCATTATAGAACATCGGCCTTACTAGGTGATTGAAACCAGAATCTACCGATGCAAAGTTGGTACTGGTAGTTTGCTTTACAAGGTTTGTTTTTACAAAGAAATAACCACTTTCACTTACCATGAATTTTCCGGGTTCAAACATTAAAGTAAGTGGTTTTCCAAATTCCTTTTCAAAGTGGTTAAAACGATTACTCATTTCCTTACCAAACTCAACAACATCCGTTTCATGATCTGATTCTTTGTATTTAATCTTGAAGCCGGAGCCAAAATCAATATATTTAAGGGTATCAAATTGTTTGGCTACATCAAATAAAATATCCGCGGCTTGTAAGAAGACATCCACATCCAAAATATCTGATCCAGTATGCATATGAACACCTTCCACATTTACTTCTAACGTTTCCACAATTCTTTTAACTAAAGGAATTTGATGAATTGAAATGCCAAATTTGGAATCGATGTGACCTACCGAAATATTTGCATTTCCCCCGGCCATTACATGCGGATTAAATCTAATACAAATCGGAAAGCTTGGATATTTATGGCCCACATATTCTAATGTAGTTAGGTTGTCTACATTTATTTTTACACCTAAATTAATTGCTTTTTCCAACTCATCATGAGATACGCCACTTGGAGTAAAAACAATATTTTCGGGATGGAAACCAGCGTGAATACCTAATTGAATTTCTTGAATTGAAACGGTATCTAAATTTGCCCCCAGCTTTTTAAATATCTTTAACACTGATGGGTTCGACAAAGCCTTAACCGCATAGTTTATGGTTAAAGAGTTAACCGAGAAGCTGTTTTTAAATACATTATACTTTTTTTCAATGGTTTGTGCATTGTATACGTATAAAGGAGTACCAAATTCTTGGCAAAGTGATTCTACCGAAATCCCCTGAATCTCGGTTGCGTTTGATTGTAACATAACTGTTAACTATAAGAAAAATGAAAAATGGGGGTGAACAAGAATGGTAAGGAGTAGAAACCTCTTTTTAGATTCTACCTAGTTGTTGTTTAAGCATCTTAATTTGTTCCGTAAGCATTTTCTTTTTATCGTCTTTTTTTGCTTGCGCTAGCCAATTAAGAGCTTCCCGTTTTCGTCTCTTTGCTCCGGCAATAGCTCCCAAGTTTAACTTGGCCATTGCTTTATCATGATCCATGTATAAACCAGTTGAGAGTGCCTTTTTAAAGAAACTTTCTGATTTACCCATTTGATTACCTTGCATTAAAATCATACCTCTCATTAGATAGTAATAAGCTTCTTGGCCTTTTACCATTAAATCTGGTTTCTTTATAAGGTCTAATCTTTTATCTGCTTTTTCAAAATTTCCTTTACGAACGTTTAAGAAAACCAATAGCATTACCTCATTAAAATAAATGGTAATGGCCGCAATAATGGTTAATAACAATATGAAGATACCGTTGCCAATTTCACCATCCCAAAACTGGTAAATTGATAAGGCAAATAGACCAACCGATAAAACTATTCTAGTAATGTATGAAAACCACATAATTAAAATTCTTTTTAAGGGCGGCAAAATTACGAATATGCGGAAAACGTAAACTATGTTAATCTCTTTTTTATTTTAATTGGAAACAAAACTTGCACGGTTATATTTGAAGTGTGAAGTTACGGTCCATTTTTTTTGTATGTATAATGGTTTTATGGATGGGAAACCCCGTGGTTGCTCAATCTAAAAAAGTGGTAGTTCAAGGACAGGTGTATGGAATAAATGGAACGACCGATTTGTTAACTCTCTTTGTTGTTAGTCAGGCAAATCAAACAGGAAATTTTGGAAATCCAAATGGGACCTTCCAAATAAAAGTAGATATAAAGGATACTGTTTTAGTTGGGTCTATTGGATATCATACCCAAAAAATTTGTGTGCGAGATTCCATCGTTTCCGATACAATAAATGTGGATGTTCATTTGCAACAATTACAAATGTATTTGCAAGAAGTAACTGTTTTAGCCCCACGCGATTTACGAAGGATTTATGCTGTCTCTTATACACATCTCCGAGCCCACGAGACTCCTGAGCATCTCG
>CAJXPI010000316.1 GCA_913057875.1 uncultured Flavobacteriales bacterium | reverse complement strand
TCTACACAGAGTAGATCGTCGGCAGCGTCAGATGTGTATAAGAGACAGATGTACATCACCCCTAAACATTGAGCTACCAAAAAACAACCCGACCTCTCCATATTTTTGAGAAAAAGCCGGGTTGTAAAATATTATTCCAAAAACCAGTAATAGTACTTTGTTCATCATTCGAACAACGAAACTATAAAAAAATTATTGCTCTACAATCTAATTCGTGACCTTGGCTTTGATTTAATTCTATAAGTTAAGGTAAGTAAACCGAACATATACACATCCTTTTTCTCATCTTTACCTCTAATACCACCTTCGCTAAATCTTCCTGGTGAAGTGTATCTTTTATCTGCCATTTCTTTAGCCACAGAACCATATGCAGCTTCGATTGCAGCTCCATCATAATATTGGGTACTTACATCATCCAAATAATCTGTAGTAGTGAAACGCATTCCCATTTCAAATTGAACCCCAATTTCGCGAGTAATATTGTATTTCATTCCCAATCCAACCGGAAAAACCATGGTTAATTGCGAATAGTCTTTGGGTGCACCCTCCAAGCCCTGACCCTCAGTATTAAGGGGAGCCAAATTGACCCAGTCTCCAGCTTGATTTGTTCCTTGAGGCGTAAAATGCGCACCTCCAATACCCGCAAATAAATACATGGCAAAATTAGACGACCCATAACCTTTAACACCTTGAATCTTATAATTACCTCCTATTCTTTCACGAATAATATAAAACTCTAACTGTCCAGACAACTCCAACAAATTAGTTCTTACGTCAAGATTTCGAGACTTTCGCCCTTCATTTTCTGTGGTTTTATCATCCGCAAAGAGCTGGCCGTAAACCAAATTTGCTTTAACGGCAAATCGATCATGGAATCTATATTTAAAAAAGCCTCCTACGGCATATCTGGTATTCTCAAGTTGAAAATCACCAAAAGTTGAACCATCACCAGGCCCACCACCCAGATCGGATAACATATTGGAACCGCCAACAGAAATGCCAAACTCCTTTTTATATCGATTCCATCTTTGGGCATTTGCACTTTCAACAGAAAAGGCTAGAACTATTAGTATAATAGCAGAATAGGTAAAAACTTGCTTCATATCTCACGTAATTTGAAACAAATCTAAATTCAAAAGAAGGGTGAAAATTGTTAATAACTCACACTTATCAACAGAATTTTGTTTAAATCCACGGGTTATCAACAATTGTTAATAACCAAACCCCCTATAAACAAAGCTACTTCGGGAGGTCACACTTACCATACACACCCTATGATCTCAAAGAGATAAACTACAGTCAAGTATCCAATAGAAAAATAATTATAACCGAACTCGAGACTTAGCTCTAGACCTCCATCTATAGGTTAAACCCAAGGTAGCATACATATATACATCCTTTTGATCAGCTTTACCTCTAATACCGCCCTCACTATGTCTATTCGGATTCCAATATCTCTTGTCTGCCATTTCCTTTGATAACTCACCAAAATTTTCTACCAACTTTTCACCATCATAATAAGTACTACTCACATCATCCAAATAATCAGTACTTGTCAATCGCATGCTCAACTCAAACTGCACTCCAATCAAATGGTTAATATTGTACTTCACACCAGAACCAAAAGGGATAATTAAAGCAAACTGACTATAATCCTTAGGACCACCTTCCAACCCTTGTCCTTCCGTATTTAAAGGAGCCAAATTCACATAATCTCCACCTTGGGTGCTCCCCATCGGATTGTAATATATACCGCCTACTCCTGCAAAAAGATACCATGAAAAATGGTTTGATCCGTAACCTCGAACATTTTTAAGCTTATATCTATTTCCAATGCGTTCCCTAATTAGGTAAAACTCATATTGACCAGAGAATTCCACAATCCCCGTTTTTACATCTAGGTTTCTTAAACGTCTACCTAAGTTTTCGGTAGTTTTATCATCAGCAACCAGCTGCGCAAAAAACACATTTGCCTTCAGAGCCATATTGTTATGAATACGATATTTAAATGAAACCCCTAAAGCATATGATTCCTCGCTGGTAGTTTCGGGTTGAAAATCACCATAACGAGAACCTTGACCTTTACCTCCTCCTAAATCGCTTAGAATACCAGAGGCACCCGCATAAACCGCAAATTCCTTACGATAACGATTCCACCTTTGAGCATGAAGTCCATCAGCGCAAAAAGTCCATAACATGAAAAAGGCTATCAATAGCCTGTAGTAATTTTTCATCCCCTGTAATTGAAACGAAGTAACCATTCACACATACAAATAACCTCTCAAGTTATTTATCCCTTCCACAGAAGGCAAAGTGTAGGTGACTTTATCTCTATTTTTAATTCATTTGTGTGCAATAAACGTTTACATGTCTATATGAAACATCTATCGATACAAATTTAGCATTTTAGTTTCTTTTATCAAGACCCCAATTTAATTTGTGACGAAGTGTCCTAAAAAAGGTTTGATTTTGAAATTGAACTAATTTGACGCGTTTGGCTGATTTTCTTATTTTAATTTCAATACTCGAATCTATTCCTGTC
>CAJXPI010000315.1 GCA_913057875.1 uncultured Flavobacteriales bacterium | reverse complement strand
ATCTACACAGAGTAGATCGTCGGCAGCGTCAGATGTGTATAAGAGACAGCTCTGGTATTTTACCGAAAAAAGAAATGGGGTTGGGAATGGTTAGGTTTGGCATTTTTCTTTACCCTAAGTACTGCAAGTCATAGTTTACTGGATGCCATGACCACTGGTGGATTGGGAGTTGCTTTTTTCTCTCCCTGGGACGATGCACGTTATTTTTTGCCTTGGCGTCCTATTAAAGTTTCTCCTATAGGGGTAGAAAACTTCTTTAGCGAATGGGGCAAGAAAGTCCTGCTAAGTGAAATGATTTGGATAGGGATACCTAGTGTTCTGTTTATGGTTATTGTGCAAGTCATAAAACGGCTGGTAAAAAGGAAGTAATATCCTCCCCAAGCACCTTGCTATTATAATTAAGAAAAAGTGCAAGTTGTCATATGATAGTTTTTCAATCAGCTGTGCTGTTTAGAAAAACTTTATGGCAACTGTATTCGTTCTATTATTTTCAGTCTATGACTTTAAGTTTTGTATTTTTAAATCATGAGTAAAGGCACCACAAGCTATAGAATCAAAGATGAAAATGCGCTTTATTTTATTACTTGTGCTACCGTTGAATGGATTGATATTTTTACGTAAAGAAAATACAAGGAGGTATTTGTAGCTAGTTTAAATCATTGTGTCGGTAAACTAAAAGAACTTCTATCATATGTCAAGCTGCGTGCCACATGGAGTGAAATCCGTCTTTTTGTTGTGTATAATTATAGTATTTGTTACTACCCTTAAATAATTGTTAATTTTTGAAACTTGCTATTTACACCCTGCGTAATTTGATTGGTTTCCTGTGTTAGGAAATTAGTGCTTGGCCTTAAAATTGGGGCGGTGCTGTAACTAAAAAATACGTACTATGAATTTAAAACCTTCAAATGCATTTATTGCAGCCTCTTGGATTGCCTTAATTATTGGAATGATTGGTTATTTAATTGGTTTGTTTAGAGCTGAGATGGATCTTAGTGAAAAAGGGTATTATTTTACCATTCTAATTTTCTCCTTGTTTTCTGTGGTCTCAGTTCAAAAAGTGGTGAGAGACCGAATGGAAGGTATTCCAGTAACCGACATTTATTACGGAATAAGTTGGTTTTGCACGCTCTTATCTATTGCTTTATTGGTAGTGGGCCTTTGGAATGCAAATCTTTTGCCAAGTGAAAAAGGATTTTATGCTTTTTCCTTTATCCTTTCCATTTTTGGGGCCGTAGCGGTACAAAAAAACACTCGCGATGTACAAATGCTGGCAAATAGCACCACTTATACTACCACTATTGATTAAACGCTACTCTATGAATTAGTGGCCAGGTTAAATACTGGTCACCGCTTTTTCTAACAAGGCTTTTACTTCACTAGCAAAAACATGTAGTTTATCATTTTCAATAGCCATCATAGAAGCAATGGGATCAATGGCGGCTATTTCTACTTGATTATTTTCTAATTGACGAACAATTACATTACACGGAAGCATCACACCAACTTGAGGTTCGTTAGTTACGGCTTCATAGGCATAGTTTGGATTACACGCCCCTAATATTTTGTAGGGAGCAATGTCTTTATCAATCTTGTTTTTTAGGGTATTGCTCAAATCAATTTCAGTAATGATGCCGAACCCTTGAGTTTTTAAGCTTTCGGTTACTGCTGCAATAGCTGCGTCAAATTCTAGGTTTACGGTATTGGAAATGGTGTAACTCATGATTTAAATTTTTTTCAAATGTAAAGGTATGGATTTCTGTAAACGGTGATTTTGGTTACAATTGTAATTGGAATAGGTAGATTTACAATCGTTGTTAAATATATTAACAAACCCGTATTACTTCTTGGAAAGATGGCTGCTGCAATCAATTAATCCTGTATTTTTGGTGCCATTAATACGAAACTATGACACATTTAAAGGTAGGAGATCAAGCGCCACAGTTTGAGGGAATTGATCAAAATGAGAACACGGTAAAGCTTTCAGACTTAAAGGGTAAAAAAGTGATTTTATATTTCTACCCCAAAGATATGACACCTGGATGTACGGCTCAATCATGTAACCTAGGAGAGAATTATAGCGCTTTGCAAGCCAAAGGTTTTGAAGTAATTGGTGTTTCTGCCGATAGTGTAGCGCGTCACCAAAAGTTTGTGGCTAAATATGAGCTTCCGTTTACCCTTTTGGCAGATGAGTCAAAAGAGATCATAAATGCTTATGGCGTTTGGGGACCAAAAAAATTAGCGGGTCGTGAGTATGAAGGTATTCATAGAATCACCTTTATCATTGATGAAAATGGAATGATTGAAAACATTATTCTAAAAGTGAAAACTAAAACACATACCGAACAAATTTTAGAATTACTAGGAGCTTAAATGGTCAATCCCCCTAGCCCCCTCCTCCAAGGGGGAAGAAATACGAGTTTGTTTTTAGGGGCTATTTGGGATAAAACATAAAAAAGAAGAAAAAAATCTAACCGCAAATACATTACGGTCTGCAGCAATACGTTTGCAGAGTAATTAGTTAAAACATAGAAATTATGGCAAAAGATACAGGCTGTCTCTTATACACATCTGACGCTGCCGACGATCTACTCTGTGTAGA
>CAJXPI010000314.1 GCA_913057875.1 uncultured Flavobacteriales bacterium | reverse complement strand
AGATGCTCAGGAGTCTCGTGGGCTCGGAGATGTGTATAAGAGACAGGTATTTAGTGTTAATAAAACGAATAGTAATCCCATTGTTCTTTTCATAGCTTTTGTATTGATTATTAGTTCCGTACAAAGATGAGAAGTTGAAAAGGAGATTCCTTTCCGTTTTAGTTCAACTACTTTCTAATTTGGCCCAAACGGTATTTGGTAGGAGAGGTTTGAAAGTACTCTTGGAAATTGGCAGAGAAGGTACTCACGTCTTGAAACCCGCAATCGTAAGCAATGGCTGAAATGGCATCGTTGTTAGCTAATAGGAGGGAAGCCGCATGTTCTAAACGTCTTTTTTTAATGTAACGAGCCGGAGATTCATTATAGATCTTTTTGAATTCTCGTTTAAAGGTGGAAAGACTCACGTTACAGATGTAGGCCAATTGTTCTAGCGAGAGGTTATTGTATAAGTTATTCTCTACGGCTTCTTTAAACTCTACGGATAAAGTAGAAAACAATTGCGAGAGCATGTTTTGCACATCCTGGTAGCGTTCAGATTTTAGCAAGATTAATACGAGCTCTTTTAGTTTAATCACCGCTAGGTTTTCATCAAAAATGTCAGGGTTCTCAAAGTAAATAAACAGATTGGCCATGTATTGGTCAATCAGTTCGTTAGAAACAAATTTCTCAGGCGCTTTGTTGCCATCTTTTTTTAAGAAATGAGGTACTTCGTCTTTATAGATTTCCAGTAACATATCACGGTGCAAATACACCGCAATGGCCTCACAGGGTTTTGCCATATCTGAGTGCAAAAACTGTTGTACATAACTCCCACAGTTCTTGACCAACCCTTCTTTGTCTTTTATTTGATGTAGTCCACGAGAGTCCATGCTCTTCATGGTTCCCTCTACCACATAGAAAAAACAAGCCACATTTTCTAATGCACCTTGTAAAGTAGAAGGATTTTGAAACTGCGCCTTTTGAAAAAGGGGCAACCCTTTAAATGTAATGATATCGTTACGTAGAAACATAGTTCAAATATGCATACGAAAATAGGAAGTAACTTTCTGAAAAAGGTCAAAAGAGTTTAGCCTTTAGCTAGAAAAGTCTGCAAAGCCAAGTACCTCGACTTTGCAGAACATCATTTAATGAGAAATAACCACGTTAAAAACCTTTTTATGTGAACCATTTTGAATGTGTACTAAGTACAATCCTATTGGAAGATCGTGAACATCTACCTGAATTTCAGAAGAACTAGAATTGGTGTTTTTTACCTGTTTTCCAGTAATGGAATACACTTGAACCGTGCTATTTAAGCCCGATGGGTTATTTATTTTTAATTGGGAAGAGACAGGGTTGTTTAGTATTTGATAATCTAATTCAGCTGGGTTGGAGACGATAGAATTAGGATTTACATCAGAGTAGAAAAACAAGGTGCTGTCCAGGTATCCCCATGTGGTATTGTATACTTCTGTTTGCTCACCAATAATCATATGGTCATTGAGCGTTAAATGGCCAGGTAACCAAAGAGATTGGGTAGAAACGTTAGTTTCAAATTGGGAAGTTATGGTAATTGCTAAAGACCAGGAAGACCCATTCCATTCGAGGTTTTCAAGTAAGATTCGATTATTGTTAGCATATGTAAATTGAGTCTTCATATTATTTACCCATTGACCATTATCCCAAAGCTGGTTAAGGTGTTCTGTTGTTCTTCCTAGTGAATTATAGGTGTAGGTATAATTAATATGATTCATCCATATACCATTCAGATATTGAAAAGTTACTAGATTTAGGGTATTGCCTAATGAATCGTTGGTAAAGGTATATTTACTAATCGGAACAGTCGTTCCAGAGGATATGGTATAGGTGATTTTTTCTGTAATATATCCTAAAGGGGTGGTTTGGTATTCCGCAAACCCGCTGATTTCCCAAAATACTCCGTTCCATTGGTAATTGGTGTCTGTGGTGTGATGCCCTTGAGAATTGTAGGTGTACAATGTTTTTAAATCATTTTCAAAGGTTGATCCGTTGTTAATTTGAGAAATGGTTTGACTGATTTTTCCATTAGGTAAAAAACTATAATGCTCTTTATTAGCATCAAACATGTTGGTGCTTTGTTTTTTCAAAGTACCATCTGCATAGTATTCAAATTCAGTTTTGGAACTGGTTTCCCAATCTAGTGTCCAGTCGTCAAATCGAATCACTCTGAGGCTATCTAATTTTTGTGTAGCCGCTCTGCCATTCGTATGGTTTGTATGGCTACCCTTAAGTAAATTGAAACCTTTTATTGCGTTAGGTTGGGGTGTTTGCCCCAATGCATAAAAGGAACCCATGAAACACATGAGTGAGAATAGTACGGTAAACTTCATAGTTTTAGTTTTTATTAATTAAAAATGAACTCTACTCGTAGCGGGGTTGATTGTTTTAACGCAACTAAAATATTAAAGGTTTGGTTTTCAGTATAGGATTTGTTTTGATTGGTAAAATGAATAGTTGAATGGAGGTGATGAACCTCCTGATTATCTGTATTCTATTTATACTATGATTATTAGTAGAAGTGAAAACCTTTGCTAAAAGCCTTAGCCCTGTCTCTTATACACATCTCCGAGCCCACGAGACTCCTGAGCATCTC
>CAJXPI010000313.1 GCA_913057875.1 uncultured Flavobacteriales bacterium | reverse complement strand
CAGCGTCAGATGTGTATAAGAGACAGTCTATACTTGAACCGGTTTTTTTCAAGAAGAAAATTGTTCCTTATGAAATAATTTTTGGAATAATTGTAATTGCCGGATTAATGATGATTTTCCAATTTGAAACTCAATATCATTTAGGCATAATTTACAGTTTAATATCTGCATTTTGTGCCTCCCTTTTTACTACGTTAAACGGAATTTTTATTGCTAAAGGGGGCAACTCCACCAGCATTACAATGTTTGAAATGCTAGGTTCGGTTTTGATCATTTCATTGTATTTTACTTTTACAGGTTCTTTTAATTCAGAAACTTTAGGTTTATTCAATCATGGAATGGATACCTTTTGGTTAGATTCCTTTTACTTGATTTTATTAGGAACTGTTTGTACTTCGGTTGCTTTTGTAATAAGTGTGGAAGTGATGAAAAAACTTACACCTTTTACAGTTTCTATTAGCATTAATATGGAACCCATTTACGCCATTATTCTAGCGCTTATTTTCTTTGGAGAAAAAGAACAAATGAGTACCGGTTTTTATATGGGAGCCGCCATGGTTATGGCTACAATATTTGGGAATGGTATTATGAAAAAACTATCCAAAAAGAAATAAATTATGGAATTTACCGAAGAAGATTGGAATGGAGCCAAACAAAAATTTGAAGACATTTTTGGTGGAGGTCTAGAAATGGACGGCCTATTATTTCTTATTGGAGTTCAAGAATTAGGTCAAGGACTTAGAACTTTTGAAAAAGATGATAAAATGAATCTCATGCATATTGCGGCATGTAGATTACTTGAACCTTTTGGATATTATTCTTATTCACACAGAGATAATCAGGGTTGGCCTCATTACATCCAAGGTAATGAATTACCTGGATTATCTAAAAAAGACCAAGATAAACTCTTAAAAGAGGCAATTATTATTTACAGTCGTACAGAGTTATAGTTTGCACACTTGTTTCCTCGGGTTTAATACTGATGAAGGTGGTATTACAAATCGTATCCTTAATAAACGTCATTTGCGTATCCGGTTGAATTCCAGTAATAATGGTATCATAAAGATTTCCACCTGCTGTTAATTCTAATACCTTAGGTAACTCAAATTCTTTTGAATACACGCCATTTTTATCAGCTGTTGCTTCAATTTCTATTTCGCAAGGTTTGTTTACCGAAGAGGTGCACGTAAGCAAAATTGTGGCATAGGGTACTGGATTTCCTTCCTCATCTACCACTCTAACCTCTCCAATTGTGGGTTTAATTTCTTCTTTACAAGAAACTATAAAAAGCATGGTCATTGCCATTGCTCCAACAACTATTTGAAATAAATTTTTCATTTTATATAGGTATTCTTCAGTAAACGAAGGCTAATAGCCCCTTATAATTAGCGCCAATATTAGCCAATTGGCTCGGCATTCACAAATAATTTACGCAAAGGCATCGTTTTTGTTGCCTTTAAATAAAAAGGGTTTCTAATATTTCGTGCGATTTTATGCCTCCCATTTCAGGAATATGAACGCGGTAATATTCAATGACAACATTCAAAACTCTTTTACGATCAGTATTGGACAATTGGATTTCGTGACAATTATCTATAGTGGATTGGATAATGGTTTCAAATGCTTCTTTTTCCCTTTCCTGCAGATATAGACCTGAAGAAGGAATCGAATTGGTGAAATTCCCTTCGTTAATACTAAAATATTTACCCTTAGAATAAAAGGGAAAAAAGCCAAGATATTTCGTTAACCGCATC
Organism: uncultured Flavobacteriales bacterium; assembly: GCA_913057875.1. GTDB lineage: Bacteria > Bacteroidota > Bacteroidia > Flavobacteriales_G > Salibacteraceae > CAJXZP01. Next base: position 890 of record CAJXPI010000313.1, on the reverse strand, counting down.
AAAAAAGTTAAATGAAAAAATTCGATTTTATTTTCCGTTAGCTCTAAGTAATGTAAATTTCTTTCAATAAATTTAAATAAATCTGGTTCAGCTATATTTTCCTTTAAAGATTTCTGTAAAATTTCAGCTAAAAACATTACCAACATCCGCTTACCAATTTTAGTAGGAATGTTCTGAAATGGAAAGGTTACAGATATTTCAGTAGGTCGAATAAGTTTATCCGTTTTGGAAAAATTACCAGATATATTTAAAATACTTAATGGTTCAAAAAGTGCAATTTTACTTTTGGCTTTTTTCTTTTTAGCTCCTTGTACGAGCAGGCTGATTTTTCCAAAGTGTAAACTATATAGCTGAACCACAATGCTACTTTCAGAATAGTTGGTTTTATGTAAAACGATGGCGCGTGTAGTTTCCTCCATAGGAGTTCAATGCTATCTGCTAAAAAGAATTTTGGCCACTTGGGAATCTTGCCCGTTAGTATCCACTCCAAAAACCAAGTAAACACCAGTAGCTACTCGATTTCCATTCATGTCATTTCCATCCCAAACAACTTGAGTACCCTCTGCAAGGGTAGAAAAGACGATATTTCCAGCCACATCAGTAATTCTAACTTCAGAATTTGCAGCTAATCCTTTAACAGCAATTAACCCGTTATAGTTCTCGGGTACCGGATTGGGATAAGCATATGTTTGACTAGTAGATATTTCATCACCGGTTGCAGATCCCTTAAAAGCAATCATTCCCTGATCCGTTCCAAAAATTACTTCACCGGTGGAACTATTAATGGCTATTCTTCTAATATTATTTGAAATTAAAGGGCTATTGTCGGTGGTAAAATGATGCAATTCTTTTGTTCCATCAGCAGACATTAAAAAGACCCCAGAACCTTC
>CAJXPI010000312.1 GCA_913057875.1 uncultured Flavobacteriales bacterium | reverse complement strand
ACACAGAGTAGATCGTCGGCAGCGTCAGATGTGTATAAGAGACAGTAATTGGAGTTCCAGAAAATATAGAGGTTGTTTCCTCTTGTCCAAATGATTTTGACTTAAAATGGAATGTTGTTCCAGGTGCAACGTCATATGAAGTATCCGTGCTAGGAAGTAAATACATGGATTCGGTGATTACGGTAAATGATACCGCTGCCAATATAGCAGGGTTTTCAGCAGCATATCCTCAATGGGTGAGTGTGCGGGCTAAAACAATAGATGCTATTGGTAAAAGAGCGGTGGCCATTCAAAAAGATGCCGGTATTTGGAATTGTCTGTTAAACGAAGATATTGGAATTTATCTTGTTTCACCGCAAGTAGGAGTATTACCGAGTTGTGAGGCTGAATCTGAAATTTCGGTGGTTGTTTTACTTAAGAATATGGGAGCTACATCTGTTACAAACGTAAACATGGAAATGCAGTTTATTAATAATAGCATTGTTTCCGAAAGCTTTTATGGAGTTATTCTTCCAGGTGATTCAGTTTATTACACTTTAACCCGTAAAATACCAAATTTAAATCCTGGTCAAAATGTGAATTTCTCGGTGTGGAAAATAGATCCAGATGATAATTTTTTGAACGATAGCATTACCAGTTTCTTTAGGGAAGAATCTATGTTGAGCACGCAAGTGGGGTACGCTACCGATTTTCAGGATCAAATTAATTGTTCGGATGCCACAAATTGCGGTCAAACTATCTGTCCATTAAGCGATTGGGAAAATGCAAGTAATGGTTTAAGTGATGATATTGACTTTAGAACCAAAACAGGATCAACTACTTCGAGCAATACAGGACCAAGCGCTGGTCATACCGATGGATCCTTTACTGACAAATATTTGTACTTGGAAGCTTCTGGGTCATGTGATAATAGAAAAGCATTACTGTATTCTCCTTGTTTTGATTTAACACAAGCAATTCACCCACATGCTAAAATATGGTATCATATGAACGGGGTAGAAATGGGCGAATTACATTTCGATGTCTATGCAAATTCAAAATGGTTTATGGATTATTTAGAACCTATTTCCGGTAATCAAGGAAATTCTTGGAGACAAGCAGATATTGATCTTTCTCTTTTTGCAGGTAGTTCCAATGTCATAGTAAGATACAGGGGGATTACGGGAGTTGGCTACCGAAGTGATTTAGCCCTAGATGATTTTGAGTTAGTTGAAGAAGGTCAGGGCATTGTGGGAGATTCCATTTTTTGTATGGATAATTCTGGTCAGGTTTCTCAAACTGGATTTAGTGGTTTAGCTAGTTTTTCATGGGATTTTGGTCCTGATGCAAACCCTTCTTCAACCATGGGTGGGGGACCGCATAACATTCAATTTTCGGCTTCCGGTTCGAAAGTCATTAATTTAACCGTTGTTGAGAATGGAACTTCTCAAAGTTTTTCTAGAAATGTAGTGGTCGCAGCAACCTCTCAAGCAAGGTTTGATACCTCTCAAATAATAAATAATCAAATCCAGTTTTTTAATACCACCCCCGGTGCAATAAGTTCTTCATGGAATTTTGGCGATGGAGGGCTTTCTAAAGAATTTAATGAGGTGCATACCTACGCTTCTGACGGATTATATGATATCGAATTGAACGCGGTAAATGTCTGCGGCACTTCTACGGTGAATAAAACTATTCATGTGGGGCTTGTGGGGGTAAATGGTCTTTCTGAAACTTCAAAAGCTGTGGTGATTTATCCCAACCCGTCTAATGGGGTAGTTGTTTTTTCATTACGTAAAGACTTTATTTTAGGCCGTGTAAAAATTACGGATGTTAAGGGTAGTGTAGTTTTTGAAAGGGAACAGCAAGCATATACTCCTATTTTTGAAGTTGATTTAAGTCAACTAAATACGGGAGTTTATATAGTGGAAATAACTTCGGAAGAAGAAACTATTCAAGATAAATTGGTGATTAGATAAGATGCTTACAAAGTAACGGAGGGATTTTTTGAGTGCTGTAAAATAAATTGTATTTTCGTTGAAATACATACCTAACAAGAATTATACTATTATGAAAAAAGGATTGCTGTTTTTACTCGTTGCTGGACTAGGTTTTGGTGCTTGTGATAAAATTAATGAAATCGAGAACTTTGCTGTTGGCCATAAGTTTGAACATCCGGTAACTTTGGAAATTGGGGAGAATGACCCAACTACTTTTATCAAGGATTTTCCAATTGATATGTCTTCTGATCAAGAGTTTAAAGATAACCTATCAAAAATATCAAATTATACATTGAGCACTTTCTCCTACAGAGTTGCAGAGTATACGGGTGATGATAATATTACCGCAACTGGAATGGTTCAGTTTACTGATGGTGTTAATGCGATTGGAAATCCAGTGGATTTAGGACTTATTAATTTTAAAGAAATGCAAAACTCTGGTTCAGAACAGGATATTGTTATATCTGACGATTTAAAAAATGCAGTTCAAGACCAACTTTTAAATAACGACCGAATTGTTGTTCAATTAGCTGGAATGGCTTCTGGTAAACCAGTTACCGCTGAGCTAGTAATGTCTATTCAGGTGGAAGCATTAGTGAAAGTGGACTAATTATAGTACCTGTCTCTTATACACATCTCCGAGCCCACGAGACTCCTGAGCATCTC
>CAJXPI010000311.1 GCA_913057875.1 uncultured Flavobacteriales bacterium | reverse complement strand
AGATGCTCAGGAGTCTCGTGGGCTCGGAGATGTGTATAAGAGACAGATTTCAGATTACTTTGGAGAAAATTCTTTTAACCAAAAAGCCATGCGCCAGTTCCTTTCGGAAGGGGCGTATAAAAGCGTTAATGATGCGATTAATTTTGGGTCAACTTTAGATAGAAAAGTTGCTGATTTGGTAGCTTCGGGAATGAAGTCTTGGGCAATGTCTAAGGGAGCTACCCACTATACTCACTGGTTTCAACCTTTGACAGGTAGAACTGCTGAAAAACATGATTCTTTTAATACTCCAGCAGGTGACGGAACTTCTTTCGAAACTTTTGATGGGGCACAATTAATCCAGCAAGAACCAGATGCTTCTTCTTTCCCAAATGGTGGAATTAGAAATACATTTGAAGCCCGTGGGTATACTGCTTGGGATCCAACATCTCCAGCATTTATTATTGGTGAAACTTTATGTATTCCTACGGTATTCATTTCATATACTGGAGAAGCATTAGATTACAAGACTCCTTTATTGAGAGCATTGCATGCAGTAGATAAAGCCGCTACCGATGTTTGTCAGTATTTTGATAAGAACATTACTAAAGTTCAAGCTACTTTAGGGTGGGAGCAAGAGTACTTCTTAGTTGATTCTGCTTTGGCAATGGCTAGGCCAGATTTATTATTAACCGGTAGAACTTTATTCGGACATTCTTCTTCAAAAGGTCAGCAATTAGATGATCATTACTTTGGTGCTATTCCGTCTAGAGCAAATGCATTTATTCGTGATTTTGAAAAGGAAGTACATAGATTGGGTATTCCTGTTATGACTCGTCATAATGAGGTGGCTCCAAATCAATTCGAATGTGCTCCATTATTTGAAGAATGTAATCTTGCCGTAGATCACAACCAATTATTAATGGATGTGATGGAAAGAGTAGGAGAGCGTCATAATTTCAAGGTGCTATTACATGAGAAACCATTTGCTGGAATTAATGGGTCAGGTAAACATAACAACTGGTCGTTAAGTACTAGCTCCACCAAACATAGAAACTTATTGAACCCTGGAAACACCCCAAAAACGAATCTTCGTTTTCTTACTTTTTTCATCAATACGATTAGAGCGGTAGCAGAACATGATGATTTGCTACGTGCCTCTATTGCAGGTGCAGGGAACGACCATCGTTTAGGTGCTAATGAAGCCCCTCCCGCAATTGTGTCTATTTTTATTGGGTCTCAATTAAGTAAAATACTAGGTGAGGTGGAAGATAAAGTTTCTAATCAGAATTTGTCTTCAGATGAGAAAACGCAATTGAAGTTGAACATCGGAAAGATTCCAGAGTTACTTCTCGATAATACTGATCGTAACCGAACTTCTCCTTTTGCCTTTACTGGAAACAAGTTTGAATTTAGAGCGGTAGGATCTACAGCCAACTGTGCTAATCCAATGACCGTATTGAATACTGCTATGGCGCAACAATTAAAGCGTTTCAAATCGGAGGTAGATGCGTTAATTGAAGCAGGTAAAAAGAAAGACGATGCAATTTTTGAAATCTTAAGAAACTACATCTTAGAATCTAAGGACATTATTTTTGATGGTAATGGATATGGCGAAGAATGGGTGGAAATTGCCGAGAAAAGAGGGCTTAACAATAAAAAGACTACGCCTCAGGCTCTGGACTTTTTAATGACAGAAAAATCAAAAGAACTATTTAGTTCTCTTAATGTGCTTTCTGAAGTAGAATTAGAGGCCCGATATGAAATTGAATTGGAAAAATACAAGCTTTCCATGCAAATTGAATCTCGTGTAATGGCTGATATGGGACTTAACCATATTATTCCGACCGCGGTAGAATATCAAAAAGGGTTAGTAGAAAACGTAAATGGGTTGAAAGCTATTTTTGGTGATGAGTATACTAAATACGCAAGTGAACAAATTGAAATGATTAAAGAAATTTCAAAGCGAGTTCAAAGCATCCGTAAAAACATTACCGAAATGACTGCGGCAAGAAAGGCAGCAAACAAAATGGAGAATGAGAGAGACTCAGCAAACTCGTATTGTGATAATGTGAAACCATTCTTTGATAAAATAAGATACAGCGTAGATAAGTTGGAGTTAGTGGTGGATAATAAGTACTGGCCGCTTCCGAAATACAGAGAAATGTTGTTTACAAAATAAACGAAAACTGAAAAGCCTCTTTTTACTTTAAAAAGAGGCTTTTTTATGTTTTTCAGATTTAAAATAATTACTTACTTTGGAGCCCTGATAAATCTAAGTTAATATTCGGCTGAGTTCGGATTGCTTAAAAGAAAAATATATGAAATTAAACGTACTTCGATTTCCTCTTGCCTTACTTTTTATTTTCCTAGGGACTACTCTGTTAGCACAAAAAAGTGTGACAAAAGAGGCTGACGCAATGTTCAAAGCGCATAGGTATTATGAAGCTGTTAACTTGTACAAAGGATCTTATTCCAAGGTTAAATCTGCTAAAGATAAAAAGCAAATTCTTTATAGAATTGGTTATTCATACTACATGATTGAAGATTTTGATAATGCGAAATCTTGGTTGAGTAAAGCTATAAAAGCAGGATATTCGGATCCCGAGGCACAATTTATCTATGCAAAAACAGTGAGAAGAACTGGTTTGTATGACGAAGCTATAGTTCAGTTTCAAAAGTATCAGACAT
>CAJXPI010000310.1 GCA_913057875.1 uncultured Flavobacteriales bacterium | reverse complement strand
TACACAGAGTAGATCGTCGGCAGCGTCAGATGTGTATAAGAGACAGATACAAAGTTTCTTTTGGCAGAACCTCGTGTAAGATTAACGAATCTTCCATAGACACCTCAAATTCCATTTCATCTTCACGATCAACCGTATTAATATTTACTGGAATTTTTACTACCATATCCAACTTAAGTCCATCTTTCAGACTAGGGTTATATTTGAGTAATTCTTGCTCTGAAACCTCATATTTTTTGGTTAAACCATATAATGTTTCTTTCTTCACCACCTTATGGTAAATGGTATCTGCAGAAATGGTAACCACTGATCTTTTGACTTCCTTCTTGTTAATTCTCTTTACTGGAATTCTAAGAGTTTGCCCAATTTTTATTCCAGTGTTTTCCAATTCCGGATTTGACTTCTGAATATCCTCTACAGAAACGGAGTACATTTTAGAGATGGCATATAACGTTTGTTTTGCCTCTACGGTATGTACAATAAATTCACCCTCTTTACCTTCTACTTTTCGAGTACTTGCATTTTCCTGAGCAAGAATTCCCGTAAAAGAAAACAGGGTTAACCCAATAATTAAAAATCTAAAAAAATATCCTTTCATAAATATGTTTTGCCCAGCTAATACAAATTGGATTCCAAATCCTCTTTCAATAATACAAAACCAATTTCTATTGGTTTTCAAATTTTGAATTAGTTCATAAAAAATGCCCCTTTCAATGAAAGGAGCATTTTAAATTCATTTAAGTTTTACTAAACTATTCCCACTCAATGGTGGCTGGTGGTTTAGAACTAATATCATATACCACTCTATTTACTCCAACAACTTTATTAATAATATCATTAGAAACCTTGGCTAAAAATTCATAAGGTAAGTGAACCCAATCGGCAGTCATTCCATCTGTAGATTCTACCGCTCTAAGTGCCACCGCATTTTCGTAAGTCCGTTCATCTCCCATCACTCCCACTGACTTTACCGGTAATAACATTGCTCCTGCTTGCCAAACATCATCGTAAAGACCGTTGTCTTTCAAACCGTTAATGAAAATAGCATCTACTTCTTGAAGCAATCTAACCTTTTCAGCAGTTACATCACCTAAGATTCTAATAGCTAAACCTGGGCCTGGGAAAGGGTGGCGACCTAGAAGCTCATCATCAAGTCCCATAGCACGACCAACACGTCTAACTTCATCTTTAAAAAGACTACGTAAAGGCTCCACAATTTTCAATTTCATATAATCGGGTAAACCACCTACATTGTGATGCGATTTAATGGTTGCCGAAGGTCCTCCAGTGGCAGAAACAGATTCAATAACGTCTGGATAAATAGTTCCTTGAGCTAACCAAGTTACATCTTCAATTAGGTGCGACTCATCATCAAACACTTCAATAAACGCATTCCCAATCGCTTTTCTCTTCTTTTCGGGGTCACTTAAATCAGCCAAAGCTTCGTAAAACTTTGAACTTGCATCCACTCCTTTTACGTTTAAACCAAGTCCTTTATACTGTTCTAATACCGCTCCAAACTCGTTTTTACGCAGTAATCCGTTATTCACAAAAATGCAATACAAGTTAGATCCAATTGCTTTATGCAAAAGCATCGCAGCCACAGATGAATCCACACCTCCTGATAAACCTAAAACCACTTTATCATTTCCTAGCTGTTCCTTTAAATCGGCAACGGTAGTATCAACAAAAGAATCTGGAGTCCAATCTTGGCTACATTTACAAACATCAACAAGGAAGTTTTTTAGCATGGTAGCTCCATCTTTGGAATGGTATACCTCTGGGTGAAACTGAACACCGAAAATATCCTTTCCGTCAAACTGGTAACCTGCAACTTTCACATCCTCTGTACTACAGATAATGGTTGCACCTGCTGGTGGAGTATTAATCGTATCACCATGCGACATCCATACCTGGCTATCCGAAGGAATTCCTTTTAACAATGGATTGGAGTTATCTACATAAGAAAGATTTGCTCTTCCATACTCTCTAGTATCTGATTGGTATACATCACCTCCGTTAGTGTGTGCTAAAAATTGGGCTCCGTAACAGATTCCTAAAACAGGCATGCCATCAGGAATTATAGATAAATCTGGATTTGGCGATTCCTCATCTCTGACGGAATAAGGACTACCCGAAAGAATCACTCCTTTAACAGTTTCGTCAATTTCTGGAAGTTTGTTATACGGATAAATTTCACAGTAAATATTTTGCTCTCTTACACGTCTTGCAATAAGCTGTGTTACCTGTGAACCAAAGTCTAGAATGATGATTTTTTCTTGCATGTGCAAATGTAAAATTTAGGGGGTAAATTACCTTGAAAAAAATGATACTATTCGCTCCCTGTTCATTTTGTAGCAATAGAATTGCTAAATTTTCATTTAACCCAATTAAACACTATCTTTGCTTTTAACACAAATTAATAATACAAGACACGATGATTCAAAAACTTTCGAAACTTGGAATTCTTACTCTATTGGTGGTAGTTTCATTGAGTGTAATTAGTCAAACAACTCTAACTTACTCATCGGGTTCATGGAGTCCCTATGCGCCAAATGCTTCTACAGGATCAGATAATGCAGTTGTGGATGACATAAATTGTAACATGCCTAATGGTTCTGTTGTTAACGACTTAACAGTTACAGCCCTGTCTCTTATACACATCTGACGC
>CAJXPI010000309.1 GCA_913057875.1 uncultured Flavobacteriales bacterium | reverse complement strand
GTTTTGTTAGGCGAAGCAATCAAGGCAGGAAATAACTTTTGAGAAGCAGAAGAATTACTAATTTCGTTAGAATCAATAAGTCCAATAACTTCTGCAACTTGTTGTGGTGATACAGGAAATTCTGTGATGCTAACCCCTAATTTATTTAAGTAAGATTTGATTTCTCCCATAACCCAGTTTGCAGCTCCTTTATAATTAGACGTAAAGGATACAATTTGGTTGTAGTATTCGCCAATTTCTTTTGATTCAATAATGTTCAGCGCATCGTATTCACTTAATCCATACTTTTCGGTATAGATTTTTAGGAGTTGATTCGGTAGCGTTGGCATTTCTGACCGAATGGACTCAATTTTTGATTCATCGACTACATAAGGAAGTAAGTCAGGTTCGGGGAAAAAACGATAGTCATTTACCCCTTCTTTTCCACGCATCTGAATAGTGGTTCCGGTAGTAGCGTCAAAACCTCTGGTTTCTGAAGCTACTTCTACATGATCCTCACAAAGTTCAATTTGTCTTTCTATTTCGTGAGAAATTGCTCTTTTAACATTTCTAATGGAGTTCATATTTTTTACTTCAACTTTCTCTCCAAATTCTTTAGCGTCATTCAACATAACGCTAATATTAGCGTCACAACGCATGGAGCCTTCTTCCATGTTGCCGTCACAAATACCCAAATAACGGACTAGTTTTCGCATTTCGGTAAGATATTCATATGCCTCTTCTTCTGATGCGATTTCGGGCTCGGTTACAATTTCCAGTAAGGGTACTCCCGCACGATTTAAATCAACCAATGAATTGAATGGGTCAATATCATGAATACTCTTTCCCGAATCTTCCTCAATGTGTATCCGTGTAAGTCCAATATTTTTGGTAGAACCATCAGCTAAACGGATTGGTACCTGTCCGCCCGTACAAATAGGAGTGTCAAATTGGGTGATTTGATACCCCTTTGGTAAATCCGCATAGAAATAGTTTTTTCGAGAAAATTCGTTGTATTCTGTAATATCGCTATCACAGGCTAAACCTAGTTTAATTCCAAACTCGATACTTTTTTCATTTAATCTAGGTAAGGTACCTGGATGTCCCAATGAAATTGGACTCACATTGGTATTTGGCGCTGATCCGTATTGGTTTGAATCAGAAGAAAATGCTTTACTATTTGTGTTTAGCTGTGCGTGAATTTCTAATCCAATTACTGCGGTATACTTATTTCTTATTACCTTATCCATTACTGAAAAGTTTATTTTTTAGTGGTGCAAATTTAGTGCATCGCTTTCACTAATTCTTCAACTAAAAGGACTAGATTTTTTTCGTTTTTCTTTGCGTTTTCGATCACATGTGCATGCGATACTTCTACGATAGAGCCTTCCACTCCTAAATCGGTGATTACCGAAAGTCCAAATACATTCATTGACATATGTTTGGCAGCAATAACTTCAGGTACAGTAGACATTCCTACAGCATCAGCTCCAATAATTCTTAAGTATTTGTACTCTGCAGGAGTTTCAAAAGTTGGGCCCGTTAGTCCTGCATATACTCCTTGATGCAATTTGAAGTCATTTTTTGAAGCAATTTTCATTGCGTCTTTTATGAATGACTTTTTATAGGCTTCGCTCATATCTGGAAAACGTGGACCTAATTGGTCCGGATTAGGACCGATAAGCGGATTGGTAGGAAATAAATTGATGTGGTCATTAATGGCCATAATGTCACCAATTTCAAAATCAGGGTTTAGTCCACCGGAAGCATTTGATACAATTATATTTTCGATGCCCATAAATTTCATTATGCGTACGGGAAGAGCTACTTGATTCATATCATAACCTTCGTAAAAATGAAAGCGGCCTTGCATTGCAACCACGGCTATTCCATTTAGAGTTCCAATAAGAAGTTTTCCTTTGTGTCCAACAACAGTTGACACAGGAAATCCGGGAATATCAGCGTAATCAATTTCAACATCTTTTTTAATGCTATTGGCAATGCTGCCCAATCCTGTACCTAAAATAATTCCAATCTGCGGCTTTAAGTTTGTTTGCCTTAAAACGTAATTGGCGGAGTTTTTAATTTCGTTTAACATGGGTGATAATTAATTTATTGAATTTGTTTTCGTCCTCAAAAAGGAAAGAAATCTGAATAGGAATTTCAAACACAGGAACAGAAATATTCATTCCTTGCAGTAATGGTAACAATTTAACCGCATCCTTAGATGTGGTAACGATGGCGGCTTCTCGATCTATGTGATTTAGAGTTTTAACCATTTCGTTGATATCTGACTTTTGATAATTAAAATGGTCAGGGTATTTTTTTTCATAAACCTCCTTTCCAAGAGAAAGGAGATGACTGACTAAAGGTTGTGATTGTACAATTCCAGTAACTAAAAGAAATTTTGATAAAACGGAGAACTTTTTACTGCCTAGAATACATTTCGGTGTGGCGTATTGTATTTGTGTAAAGAATACGTTTTGATGGGGTTGGGGACTAATTCTTTTAGTGATTTCCTCTTTTTCCATATTGGAAAGGTTGGAAGGACACTTAGTGATTAAAATAATATTAGCCCGGTTTTTATTTTGGCTAGTCTCTCTTAAGTTACCTGCCGGAAGAATTAAGTCCTTGTAAAATGGATGGCTATAGGTCTGTCTCTTATACACATCTGACGCTGCCGACGATCTACTCTGTGTAGA
>CAJXPI010000308.1 GCA_913057875.1 uncultured Flavobacteriales bacterium | reverse complement strand
TCTACACAGAGTAGATCGTCGGCAGCGTCAGATGTGTATAAGAGACAGATCCATTGTTTTTTACGAATCACCTCATCGCTTGGTGAAATCGTTAGAATTGATGATGCAGTTTTTTGGTGAAGATCGTCAAGCTAGTGTTTCAAGAGAGCTTACCAAAATGTTTGAAGAACACCGAAGAGGAACTTTAAAAGAAGTAGCTGCTCATTTTACAGCTAAGCCTCCTAAAGGCGAAATTGTAATTATTGTGGCTGGAGCTCCTCCGGTAAAAAAGGAAAAGAAAACCTACGAGAAATACATCGATAGGCAGAAATAGCCTACATCACTGCTACTCCATTCGGAATAGAATCAATTTTAGCCTTCCAATCTTTTACAAACACATCAAAATCGGCACGCTTGTCCTTTTTAATAGGTTTGGACGGTGGAATTTTTTCACGTCTGGCATCTACTTGTTCTCCATTTTTCCAAAAACGGTAACATACATGCGGTCCAGTAGCTAATCCGGTTGACCCAACATACCCAATGGTTTGTCCTTGTTTTACGCGAACACCTGGACGAATGCCTTTTCCAATTTTGCTCATGTGCAAATACTGCGTTGTGTAGGTTCCGTTATGACGCACTTTCACATAGTTCCCGTTGTATTTTGAGTATTGCGCATGGGTTACTACTCCATCACCTACCGACATAATTGGCGTACCAGTTGGAGCTGCATAATCAGTTCCTAAATGGGCTTTGTATCTTTTCTGTACGGGATGAAATCTTCTTTTGGTATAAGCGGATGTTAAACGACCAAACTTTAACGGTGACTGTAAAAATGCTCTTCGTAAACTTTCCGCATCTTCGTTAAAATAGTCTTCACCCTCTCCTTGATCATACAGAAACGCATAATTGTCATCTCCATAGTTATTGAAATTTGCGGCTAAAATTCTACCTACTCCCACGCGCTCACCATCTACGTATTGCTCTTCGTAAACTACTTGAAAGTGATCTCCTTTTTGAATTCGGTAAAAGTCAATGGTCCACGCATAAATATCAGCTAACCGAACGGCCAAAGCTCTACTTAAATTTTGATCCACTAAGGTTTGATACAAAGAAGAGTTAATCACCCCCGAGGCCGATTTTACTTCCGTTACCAATTCCTTTTTTCCTTCATATACTAGAATGGAGTCTCTTAAATCATACACTACATAATCAATAGAATTGGGTTGGTACACAAAGTACGCTACCTCAGGTACAGAATCTTTGGTACTGAAAATGGTATAGTTCTTACCTGTTCTAAATTTACGCACATCATATACTTCTTTTGATGCCTTAGCTAACTCAGCAACTCTTACCGAAGAAACATGGTAACGATCTAGCACGGTGCCCAAGAACTCATTCTTTCCAAATTCAGATTGCACTACTTCGTAGGAATCTACTGGAATTTCAAATAGGTACACCGTTGGTTCTACTTCCTCAATTACCTGTTCTGGCAATTGTTCTACCGGAGGTAGTGCTTTGTCTTCAGGCTGAAGTAGGTACACCACCCCAAAAAGCACCAAAATTGCGACCAATATTCCGACTATACCTTTAAAATTCATAGTTCTAATTAATGATTCTTAGCTACTGCAAGTATGCATATAAAACCAATGGTATTTACCGCTATTTTGGTTTGATATTCACAAATTATGGTGGACGAAATAAAGAGTTCGAATGTCAGCTAACTAACCAATTACCATTCTTTAACAACTGGATTTCACCTTGCTGAGAAACGGTTGGTTAAATTTGCGGATTCAAACATACATATGCGATCAAGATCACTCCAATTTATTCCGCTCCTCATCTTTTTTTCGGTACTATTTTTAATTGATTTATACGTTTTTAAAGGGTTAAAAGTGCTGCTGTCTGATATGCAGAGCACGCTACTACGCAAGTCTATTTTAATTAGCCATTGGGTATTATTTGCCGCGGTTACCATTTGGATTTTCTTGGTGTTGTTTAACGTCACCACCAATCCTGAATTTAAGAATTACAAAACCACGTATTACTTGGTGGGGGTAACCATGTTGATTTACCTACCCAAAATTGTGTTCTCGTTATTCATCTTTTCTGACGATATCATTTTACTTCTTAGAAATATTGTGGGGTTCTTCCTACCTGGAGAAACGGAAGCAAGCGGAGAAAATATTTCTAGATTAAAGTTTATTTACCAATTGGGTGTAGGCGTAGCAAGTGTTCCATTTATTGGAGCTGCGTATGGAATGATTAAAGGCCGCTATGATTTTGGTGTAAAAGAAATTCCGGTTACGTTACCCAACTTACCATCTTCATTTGAAGGTTTAACCATGGTTCAACTCAGTGATTTGCATTTAGGAAGTTTCTTTAACGATAAAGAACCGGTGGCCAAAGCTTTTCAAATGGTGAAAGATTTAAACCCCGACATCTTGGTAGTTACAGGCGATTGGGTGAATAATTTCTCGCATGAAGCGGAAGGCTGGATTGAAGAATTTAAGTCGCTTCCAGCAAAAATGGCTAAGTTGGCTATTGTAGGGAATCATGATTATGGCGATTACAGTCAATGGCCAAGTGAAGCTAAGAAGCGTGAAAATTTTGCTAGATTACTGGAAATCCATAAAGAGATGGGCTTTCAATCGTTAATGAACGAAAACGTAGTTTTTGAAAACAATGGCGATAAATTGGCTGTGGTTGGAGTTGAGAATT
>CAJXPI010000307.1 GCA_913057875.1 uncultured Flavobacteriales bacterium | reverse complement strand
CGTCGGCAGCGTCAGATGTGTATAAGAGACAGTAATAAAAATGTCATTTTCACTATAATTTTAAAGGTAATGAGATTTTTATTTGTTCATCTACTAAATTTGCGCCCGAAACAAAACAGGTATTGCCTACAAGCTCGAATAAATGAATGAAATTGAATTTATTGAAGATCAGATATATGGTCTTCGAAAGCAGTTGAAAACTCATAAGTTATATGCGCATCTAAAAACTCTGGATGATGTAAAAGTTTTTGCAGAAAATCACGTTTTTGCCGTTTGGGATTTTATGTCTTTGTTAAAAGCTTTGCAGCGGGACTTAACTTGTGTTGAAATTCCATGGATGCCTAGTGAAAATACGGTTACGGCTAGGTTTATTAATGAAATTGTTCATGGGGAGGAAACGGATTTGAACGAAAACGGAGTGGCTAAAAGCCATTTTGAAATGTATTTAGATTCCATGAATCAAATGGGGGCAAGCACCAAAGAGATATCCCGTTTTATAGATGGTATTCAAAACGGGAAATCGGTAAATGAAGCACTAAAAAAAATGGATTTGCCGCAAGGCGTGAAAGATTTTGTGTTGTTTTCATTTAAAATTATAGAGACCAAAAAAACTCACCTTATTGCATCGGCCTTTACATTTGGGAGGGAAGACTTAATTCCTGATATTTTTTTACAAATATTGAAAGGTAGTATGGGTACCCATAATAACTACAGTTCTTTTGTTTACTACCTGGAAAGACATATTGAATTAGATGGAGATGAACACGGGCCTCTTTCGTTAAAAATGATACAAGAATTATGTGAAGAAAATGCTATAAAATGGGAGGAAACATTATCCGTTGCGAAGGAATCTTTGCAGATGCGTATTAATCTTTGGGATAGCATTTGTGAATCCATCAAAGAAAATAAATTGAATTGTCAAGCGGTTTTAAATTAAACCCGGAAGTGCGTTTTAAAGGGATATATTAAATTGGTGTAATTTGTTTGCTAATTAAAAATTAGCTAAACCAATTAAGAAAGAACGTATGAAAAAGGGAATGACAAAGGTAAGCGTGCTTTATGCCAATGGAGAAGGAAAAAACTTTGATATGGATTATTACATAAACACCCATATTCCATTGGTAAAAAAGTTATTAGGAAACGCCCTAAAAGGGGCTACTGTGGAGCACGGAATAGGAGGTGGTTCTCCTGGGTCATCTGCACCATTTGCTGGAATGGGAAATATGTATTTTGATTCTCCTAAAGCTTTTAGTACGGCATTTGGACCTGCGGCAAAAGAAATTTTAGGGGATGTTCCAAATTTCACGAATATTGAACCTATGGTTCAGGTGAGCGAAGTGATGGCCTAGAACTAACACGTTAATATTGAAAAGGGGCAAAGTCTAATTCGTCCTTTTTTTGTGGTTAAGGTTTCTTTGCCTCAACAATAATTTCCGGAAAAGCATCGTTTTGTATATCCATATAAAATCCACAACTTATGCTTAGACTTAAGAAATTTACATTTTATGCACCTGAATATCTGTTATTAATTTCGGTTTTGTTTTACTGGATTTCTAGCTCTAATTTGGTGAATCCCATAGCAATTGCGTTATGCTTATTACTATTTTTACAATGTATTTTTAGGAGTCGTATCGTGGGTCTAACAGTTGCAACGGTTCTTATTCTTTTAAGCTTATATATGGTTTTGGCCCTGGTTTCGGAATTAAGAGAATTTCCTTCTTTTAATGAGGATGCGCAACTTTTACTCTGGGTAGGATCCTTATGGTTAATTAGTACATTGGTTATTTCAGGTATGATGATTTATAATTATTTCTTTAGAAAGGAAATTCCGAGACTGATAAACTAATATGAAGTATTTACTTACCATCATGGGGGTATTCGTAATTTCATTTTCAAATGCAATTGCGCAATCACCCCAAGAAGTGGGAAGGGCTGCATTATCTGTGGTGAGTCCTTGCATATTGGAATGGTTACTTCTCAAAAGAATGATGGTGGTACTGGTTATTTGATAGTTCACAATATCGGTTAAGGTCAAAGATTGGAAGATTGTTTATTTGATAACACCATTATTGGTCACTAAAATTTTCACCACAAAAAAACGCCATCCGTGTAACGAATGGCGTTGAAATATCCTTTTAATTTGAATCTATAGAAAATCTACAGCTCCATTAGTTAGGTTGTAATAAGCAGAAACCACTTTCACTTTTCCATCATTTACGGCATCTCTTATAATAGCTGAACGAGTTATCAGTTCAGAGGCATTTAAATGGGCATTCTTTTTTACTACTTCATTGGTGTCAGCATTTTCTCCACTTGCGCTTATTGCAGGAGTAATATGGGCTAGTAAATGGTTCAAGTTATACCCATTGTCTCCACCAGCTAAAGCAGCACCAACGGCCCCACAACTTTGATGACCCATTACTACAATTACGGGAGTACCTAGGTGGGCTACAGCGTATTCAATACTTGCCATGGAAGATGTATTTGCCACATTACCAGCAACTCTTACTACAAAAAGTTCTCCTAGTCCGGTATCAAAAGCTAATTCAGGAGCCACACGGCTATCCGCACAACTTAAAATAATTGCCCAAGGAGCTTGTCCTTTTACTAATTCAGTTCTACGTTCTTGATCTTGTAATTTATGTTCCAATTGATCGGCTACAAATCTTTTGTTTCCTTCCTTTAGGCGTTCTAATACCTGTCTCTTATACACATCTGACGCTGCCGACGATCTACTCTGTG
>CAJXPI010000306.1 GCA_913057875.1 uncultured Flavobacteriales bacterium | reverse complement strand
AGATGTGTATAAGAGACAGATTTTAACTATTTCGCATCAATTTTTAACTATTTAGTCAAAAGGCTAAAGTGAGTTCGTCACAAAAAGATTTGGTTTTACCACATTAACTACTGCTTAAGCTTCTGATAAATAGCTATTTAAAAAATAAAACAAACTCTCTACTCTTTTTACACTCTTTGAAATGAATGAATAGTATGTACTTTTGACTCAGAATTTAAAACCACTATTTTAAATTACCACTGATGAAACTACCATACTATAAAATGCTACTACTAGCATTCGTTTTTGCAGGGACTTCCTCTGCTAGCCACGCTCAATTAATTGGTGAGAAATCAACTACCATTACCATGGACATGCGTCCGGTATTGCAATTAGACATGTCTACGCCTAATCAAGTAGAGTTTGTTTTTGATAACGTTGATGATTATTACGCTGGCATTACACAATATGGAGCAACCATTTTAAAGGTTAGCTCAACGGTAAACTGGGACTTATATGCCGTGGGTCGTTCTTCAGGAACAAACGGACCTACTTTTTGGGATCAACAAATTCAATACGGGTCAGATAACCCAAATGCAATTCCAAATATTCCATTAAGTTGTTTAGAATTACGTCAATCAAGACCAAACGCAGGAGCAGGTGCTGCCATTGGACCTTTTGCTGATTATAGTCAACCATTTGCCCCAGCTTCGGCTCCATCAGGGTCAAATAGTATTTATGTAAATAACGGAACAAATCAAGCCCCAAGTGCTGAAGGTAAATACATTGGTGGTCATTCAGGAACAAGTGGAATTAGCGGACAGGATTTCTTACCTGGAGGCAGTTACTTAAACCAAAATGGAATTAATTCAGATTATTATTACGTGATAGATTACAGAATATTACCGGGTCTTCCAGCCACATTTCCAATGGCTTCAAACGAAAACGCTTCTTCTTTCGAAGATTTAGTTACCGTGAACGGTGACGGTGCTTTTGCCCAACCAGGTGTATATACCATGTACGTAGAATACATCTTAGTAGAAGATCAATAAAAACATTTCTTTCACCCCCGGTGAGAGTAATTAGTGGATAGTTAGTGAGAGAGCGCAAAGACATTTGCGCTCTTTTTTTATTCCCCTTTTTGATATCGCAAACCCTTTAAAATTGCTTATTTTCGATTTTCCATCAATAAAAAGTTAAATGTTCGAATCAATCATAAATACCATAAACGATATTGTGTGGAGTAATGCCCTTATTGGCGTTGCTCTTTTTTCAGGAGTCTTCTATTCCTTCAAAACTAAATTCGTTCAATTAAGAATGTTCAAAGAAATGCTTCGCCTATTATTTGGAGGTAAATCATCTGAACGTGGGGTTTCCTCTTTTCAAGCTTTTGCTATTGCCATTTCAGGCCGAGTAGGTACAGGAAATATTGCTGGGGTTGCAACGGCTATTGCATTAGGTGGACCAGGAGCTATTTTTTGGATGTGGGTCATCGCCTTTTTGGGTTCAGCCTCTGCTTTTGTGGAAGCTACTTTAGGGCAGCTCTATAAAGAAAACAAAGGAGGAGAATACCGTGGTGGACCAGCCTATTACATTGAACGAGGGTTGGGAATTAAATGGTTTGCTACCCTATTTGCTATAGCAACCGTTTTAAGTACCGCATTATTTTTACCCGGAGTACAAGCAAATAGTATTGCTGCCGGAGTTAATTCTGCTTTTAATATTGACCCCATATATACGGGATTAGCCATCATTGCCTTCTTAGCTTTAATTGTATTTGGTGGAGTAAAACGTATTGGAAAGTTTTCAGAAGTAGTGGTTCCATTTATGGCCATCGCATATGTATTAGTAGCAGTCATAATCATTGGAATTAATTTCAAAGAAATCCCTAGCGTAATTAGTCTTATTATTTCTTCCGCTTTTGGAGCTGATCAAGCATTTGGAGGAATTGTAGGCATGGCTATTATGTGGGGAGTAAAACGTGGTATTTACTCTAACGAAGCCGGTCAAGGAACTGCTCCCCATGCAGCAGCTGCTGCTGAGGTTAGTCACCCGGCTAAACAAGGATTGGTTCAAGCATTCTCCGTATATATTGACACCTTGTTTGTGTGTACAGCTACTGCATTTATGATTTTATTCACCTTCCAGTACAATGTAATTGATCCTGATGGTGGTTTCATTGCCGAAAATTTACCCGGAGTTAACTTTGGTCCTGAATACACCCAAATGGCAATTGAAAGTCAGTTCCCTGGTTTCGGTAAAATATTTGTGGCTATTTCCTTGTCATTTTTCGCCTTCACCACCATTATGGCATATTACTATATTGCAGAAACGAATGTGAGTTACTTAGATCATGAAAACAAAAAGAAGTGGATGATCTGGGGATTAAGAGTCCTAATCTTAGGAGCTACTTTTTATGGCGCAATCAAATCAGCCGCGTTGGCATGGACTATGGGTGATATTGGTGTAGGTATGATGGCATGGTTGAACTTTATTGCCATTTTCCTATTACGCAAACCTGCCTTGGCCATGTTACGCGATTATGAAAACCAGAAAAAAGCAGGTATTGAAGAACCTATTTACGATCCGGATCAATCTACTGAAGGAAATTTTGATACTTCTAACTTAGATATTTGGAGAAGGATTTCTGCACGATTTAAAGAAGAAAAATAAAATTAATGACTATCATTTAAACATGTGAAAATGCGCCTTTTGAAAAAAGGCACATTTTTTTTTGAAAAAAATGCACCTCATAATTGTTAGGTTTATATCTGTCTCTTAT
>CAJXPI010000305.1 GCA_913057875.1 uncultured Flavobacteriales bacterium | reverse complement strand
GAGATGCTCAGGAGTCTCGTGGGCTCGGAGATGTGTATAAGAGACAGATCCATGGGTGAATTAGTCAATAGGAACATTTCCGTTTGCCTTAAAATACCTTTGGGTCAACTTTAAAAGTTGTATTGACAGCTAAAAATCAAATCAATACCGCTACTACTAATGCGGTCAAAGCTGGGATTCATTATTTCAAAGTCTTGAGGTAAAACTTGATTCGGTTTAATTGAAAAGCGCTCTAAGCGATAACGAAGACCTCCAGAAATACTCACCGCTCCTAAAATGAAATTTCCCGCAAAACCACCTTGAAACCCATTACTGCCGGCATAATTGATTACCTCACTATATCCACTCATTTGTACGGTAAGCTCCTGTGGCATAGAATAGGAAACTCCCATAAAGAAATCCATTACAAATTTCTTGTTTACCGGAACGTAGTACTTTCCATTTAATAAAATAGCACTTCGGTTAAAGGAATAGCCTTCCTCTAATACCAGACCTGCCGCTTGTGTGGAATAAAAATTTTGAGTCTTCGAAAAAAACAAAGAAGTTTCCACATAGAAAAAATCTGATACCTTAAAACCTAAACCAAATTCAGGAATAAATCCAGTGCCCAAGTCAATTTGCATACTTTGTGGCACGTCTGCGGACGTTCCTTCCAAAACAGATTGATAGGTATAGCTATTCATACCCATTCCGATACTAAACTTAGCCACTCCGTAAAACTCACTATGTTTGAATTGACCAAATGATGCGTAAGAAACACAAAACATCAATAGCGCCATACAAATACGTACTGTACCTTGCATGCATGCAAAGGTAATATTACGATTTCTATAAAAAATCAATAAAAAAGGACTTTTAAACACTTAAAAGTGGGTTCACATCACAAAAGCCCTTACTTTTTCCCCGTACTACCAAAACCGCCAGTCCCTCTTTCACTATTCTCTAATGAATCTACACTTTTCCAAGTGATTTGTTCATGTTGCGCAATGACCAATTGCGCAATGCGTTCACCATCTTCAATCACAAAAGGTTGCTTCGAAAGATTAACTAAAATCACCCCCACTTCGCCTCGGTAATCAGCGTCAATTGTTCCGGGTGAATTTAGAACAGTAATTCCTTTTTTATAGGCTAACCCAGAACGGGGTCTTACTTGCGCTTCATAACCTACAGGTAGTTCCATAAAAATACCGGTTTTCACCAATACACGCTCTAAAGAGTCAAGGGTAATGGATGCATCAATATTGGCACGCAAATCCAATCCTGCAGCCGAAACAGTAGCATATTTAGGTAAGTCATGTTTTGATTTATTGATTACTTTAACGTTTAGCATAATTCTGTTATTTTACTTTTTTACGAACTAATTTCATCATTTTCAAAGAAACATCCATGATTAAAATTCTTGGATTTGCATTTCGCGATATATGATACTCAGCCTCTTCAAATAATGACACCATTTCTATGGCATTCAATTCATTTACGTAAGGAGAAAACTTATTAATAAACGCCAATTCACTTCCGCCACTCATTTGAATAGAGGGATCAGAGTAGTTCAAGACCAAACTCTCTCTAAACACATGTAAGCCATATTTAAAAAATTGCATCA
Organism: uncultured Flavobacteriales bacterium; assembly: GCA_913057875.1. GTDB lineage: Bacteria > Bacteroidota > Bacteroidia > Flavobacteriales_G > Salibacteraceae > CAJXZP01. Next base: position 1,167 of record CAJXPI010000305.1, on the reverse strand, counting down.
TTCTTTCTCTACCCACTGCCGACATGCTTTCAGACCATTGCATCAACTCTAAAAACTCCTTTTGCCAAAGAAACCTCATCCACTTAATGAACATATCCTGGTTAAACGCACGCACCTCATTATCGCCCAAAAGCCTTTGAGCTTCTAAATAATTTCCTTGTGCAATTTTAGATACCGTTTCGGCTTGTTTGGCATCAATTCCATGTTTTTCAATTAGAGCTTTGGCAAGAACCGATTGCTTAATGGGTTTTAAATTCACCATTTGAACGCGCGACTGAATAGTTGCCAATAATTGTTCGGGGTTTTGACTCACTAATAAAAACACCGTTTTTTCAGGTGGTTCTTCTAATATTTTCAACAGTTTATTAGCAGTGGCATTATTCATCCGTTCTGGCAACCAAATTAGCATCAGTTTGTACTCTGACTCGTAGGGCTTTAATGTTAAGTTCTGCAGAATTTCCTTACCCTGATGTACATTAATCAATCCCTGCTTATTGTCAATACCCAAATGCGACATCCAATTACCCGCAGACATGTATGGATTCTCCAATAAAATTTCACGCCATTCGCTAATAAAATCTTTAGATAAGATTTTTGACCCCGTTACTTTCTTGGTAGAATTTACGGGGTAACTGAAATAAAAATCGGGGTGTATATATTTATCACATTTTAATTGTGTTGACTCGGGATTCGGACTACTAGATGTTAAAATATAATTTCCAAAAGCAAGTGCCATGGCCAAATTACCACTCCCTTCACTTCCAGTAAACATTAAGGCATGACTAATTCGTCCACCATCAACCATACTTTTTAGTTGATTCCTAAGATCTTCATGTCCAATAACGTCCTCAAACCGCATGGCTCGAAAGTAGAATTTACCTCACGTTTTTCCTATGTTTATAAGCCAATCGAGATAACTTTTTTCAACATTCTTCTCACTTTTATCACACCCTACTCATATGTATTATTTAAGAATCTTAAATGTTCTTAATTACAAGATAAAAACCAACTAAAGTCCTTTATTAATTTGCAAAAAATGCCGACTATTGAATCGCGAAAAAAAACTATATATGAAAACGGTTAACGATATTGATTTTAAGGGAAAAAAGGCTCTAATCCGTGTGGATTTTAATGTGCCATTAGATGAAAATCTAACCATTACTGACG
>CAJXPI010000304.1 GCA_913057875.1 uncultured Flavobacteriales bacterium | reverse complement strand
GTAGATCGTCGGCAGCGTCAGATGTGTATAAGAGACAGTGCTGGACTGGCAAGAAAAGTAGCTATGGACGAGGCTGTGGTTCGTTTGCAAAAATCGGAAATAGAAAATCCGATTATTGCCTGTTTTGATGCGGATGCTACCTGTGAAAGGAATTACCTCCTTTCGTTAGTTAAACATTTTGAGGAAAACCCGAAATCGTTGGGTTGTTCCATCAATTTTGAACATCCCGTAAGTGAGCAAAAAAAAGAATTTCTAAATGAGGGAATCATCCAGTATGAATTGCATTTACGCTATTACCAAGCAGGGTTAGCTTATGCCAAACATCCGCATGCGGAGTTTACTGTAGGGTCTTCAATGGCTGTTACTCGGAATGCGTATGTAGCACAGGGCGGCATGAATAGGCGTAAAGCAGGTGAGGATTTTTGGTTTATGTTGAAATTAATGATGGCAGGTACTATTTCGGCTATCACGGATACGACTGTTTTCCCTTCTTCCAGAGAATCGTTTCGAGTTCCTTTTGGTACGGGAAGAGCGATGTCTGAAATGACACAAAAGAAGGATAATACATTCTATTCGGCACCCTTTTCAAGTTTTCACCGTTTAACGGAGTTTTGGAAACAAACTCAAAAATTGTATTCCCAAGAAATTACAATTACCGATGCACCTACCTTGAAGTTTTTAAAAGAGCAAAATTGGGAGGAAGTTATTGCTGAAATTAAGGGGTATACCACCGATAAAGCTAGTTTTGATAAACGCTTTTCCAGATGGTTCAACGTTTTTATGGTGATGAAATACTTTCACTTTTTAAGAGACCAAGGGATAGAGGATGAGCCTGTCTTAATTGGGGCGAATAAGTTAATGCCGCTGTTAGGGGGAAAGGTTGCTATCACTAGCTTAGACGCTTTGAAATTTTTCAGGACAAAAAAAAGAGTGCAACCCGATGATTACACTCCTTAAAGTCAATTCCTAATTTTTTAATCTTCTTCTTTAGCTGGTTTTTTGGCTACGGTTTTCTTGGGTGCCGCTTTTTTAGCTGTGGGTTTTTTGGCTTCTGATTTTTTAGGTGCGGCTTCTTTTTTTGCGGCCGCTTTCTTAGGCGCGGCTTTTTTTACGGGAGCTGCAGGTGGCGTATACGTAGCTTTTTTACGTTGACGAGTAACCCCTGAAGAACCTATAATTCTTTTTCCTTTAGCCGTTTTTTTATCACCTTTTCCCATATGTTAATGCTGTTTGTGATTTGAATTGTACTCAAACCTGATTAATTAAATTATTGGGTTTAAAGGTAATAAAGTTTTTGAATTGCAAATACCGAAAAAAAGCTCGTTTTCAAGCAAAATATGTTAAAAACGGCCTCAAACTATTAGAGAATGCTATTTATTGTGAATTATACTCCTTTTTGAGCCAAATAACCCTGTATGTTGCTGAATTGAAAATCGGGATATTCACTTAAAAATTTGGCGGTAATTAATCCGCCCGTTAAAGGTCTATTGGCCGGTGGGTTTAATTCCTTGGTACTAATAGGTTCTAACGTAACCTGATGTTCTGGAATCGCATTAAGCACCAATTGCGCCAATTGCATTCTATTCACAAAATCGGTAGAGGCTATATTGTAGATGCCCTTTTTATTATCCGTTAATAATAAATATGCGGCTTTCGCAATATCTAACGCATTTACCGGAGTAGCGTATTGGTCGTATGGTAATTTTAAGTGATGTTTTTCGTCACTTTGGCCTAGGTTGTATAGTCTTGATACAAAATTCTTATCTCTAGTTTCATCGCCATATACATTGGTGATCCGCAGCGATAATGCATTTTCATTATGCTTAAAAACTAAATTCTCCGCTTCCAGTTTGTGACGTGCATACACATTTAATGGATTGACTTCAGCGTCTTCGGTATAAGGCCCATTTTTTCCATCAAAAACGTAGTCAGTTCCAATATATAGATATTTCGCGTTGAATTGTTCTGCAATTTTCAAAGTGTTAATGGTAGAGACTACCGTTTTTTGGTAGCTTTCATCTATATTTTCTTCACAGTAGTCTACCCAAGTAAGAGCGCCACAATTAATAATCACATCTGGGCTAAAAGAAGCAACATCAAAGTTAGTTTTAGCCTTCAGGTCAAGCGTATTAAAGGGAACCGTTTTTTCCGTTTCAAATGAAAAATGAGTGCCAACCACTTCCATATCGGATTGTTGACTGAAATGTTTAAACATGTTTCCGCCTACCAATCCAGAGGCTCCAAAAATGAGTACTTTCATTATCTGCTTTTTTAAGGATATTTCCCTGTTCCGAAATTGTTTGTGTCTCCTATATATTCTTATGGAATCGGTTTCAAAAGTAGTTTTTATTCCAGTACAATAGAAACCAGATTTACAAGTTTTATTTGCACGAACTGGTTTATTTTTGAAGAAGAAATCCTTACACAAATTACTATGAAAAAGTTCCTAATTATTCTGGGAGTATTGATGTTGTTAATCATTGGTACATTGGTGGTTATTCCTATGATGTTTCAAGCCGAATTGCAAGAATTGGCCATAAAGGAGTCGAATAAGTCTGTGGATGCTGAGATTACCTTGGGAGATTTTGATTTGAGCTTAATCCCTAATTTCCCTAAACTTACCTTAGAGATTACGGGAATAGAGGTACACGGAAAAAATGAGTTTGACGGAATTCCATTGTGTAAAATGCAATCCTTAACCACCACATTTGATTTAGGAAAACTTTTTAATGGTGAAATTGCTGTCTCTTATACACATCTGACGCTGCCGACGATCTACTCTGTGTAG
>CAJXPI010000303.1 GCA_913057875.1 uncultured Flavobacteriales bacterium | reverse complement strand
GATGCTCAGGAGTCTCGTGGGCTCGGAGATGTGTATAAGAGACAGGTATTTGGATGGCATTTCCAATTGCAGACACCCTTTCAGCAGCAGTGACCCTGTTCGCATTATTACGAGAAATAAAAAGATTAAAAGAAAAACAAGTTCAATAAACTACTAAGGTTTCCAGTCCAAATCAGAGAACTTTTTCTTCCCCTTTAAAAAGAAAGAAAAAATCATACTTTTAGGATAAATCCCTCGATTATTCACTTTGGTTTTGGAGTTCTGAACCTCTTTTCGTTTTTTTAACCAGAAGCCTAAATGAGTCAAAATATCAAGATGTGCCTTAAATACTTGGATAGCTCCTTCTGGATTTTTTTCCTTCAACATACTTAAAGCGGCTGCATGATCTAATAATAAACGAATAGGCGTTTTCCAAATCAATTGGAATGTGGGCAAATTCTTAATCAACATCAACAAATTGTTTCTGTGATTTCTGAATATTTTTTGAGGAGAACCATACTTGATCACAAAGCCTCCCATGTGGAATATCTTTGATTTAGGTTGGTACATTATTCTATATCCCATACCCTTTAATCGCCAACACAAATCAATTTCTTCCATGTGAGCAAAAAAGTCTTTATCAAAACCTTGAGCTATCTTCCAAGCGTCTGATTTAATAAAAAGACAAGCTCCAGAGGCCCAAAAAATCTCAGAAACCTCATCATACTGTCCCTTATCCTGTTCCAATGCATTAATTAACCTCCCTTTGCAAAAAGGGTAACCAAAGGTATCTATATACCCACCCGCAGCTCCGGCATACTCAAATTCTTTTCTTCGATCGAATGACATTATTTTGGGTTGAACGCAAGCAATATCGTTTGATGAATCAAGTAATTCAACTGCCGGTTCAAACCAACCTTCCGTTACCTCAATATCAGAACTAATAAGCACATAGTTTTTAGCCTCAATTTGAGCTAACGACTTCAAATACCCCCCTGTAAACCCAACGTTTTTATCAAACCGTATCAATTTTACTTCGGGAAAATTCTCCCTAACATAAGAGGAAGTATCATCTGTGGAGGCATTATCTACTACATAAACTTCAATATCCGTTCTTTGAGGAACAGTATTTACAATTTTTGGTAAAAAATTCTTTACCAACGGCAAACTGTTGTAGCTTAACAAAACCACGGCCGTTTCGATAGAAAAATTAGAAGAATTACTCAAAATACTTTTCAAATTATAGGGTTGCAATTTTAGACAACAAGCCTACAACCACCAAACTTTACCTTGGATTAGTATAATAATCGTCTACATTCCCTCCCCAGTGGTCTGTTCCTTGCATTTTATCTACATCTCCATTCGCATTATTCCTAGATTGCAATATCAAGCGCCATCTTGGGTTATTTTTTTCATCTCTTACATTCGAGTGTAGCAGTTGATAATCTCTATAGGTCAATGAGGGATCATAAAACACATACATCGCATTAGCTTGCTTTGGATGCGCATAATACTGCCAAATAATATATGGATATGATGACGGCTCTTGAGATCTGTCAGTAATTTGGTCAGGTGCACCATATCTTAGGTAGGTCATTCCTTGATCCGTATCATAGCCTGGCTTTGCCGCACTTCCAAATTCTCTATTGACTACAGAAACCATTTTACGGTATTTATTCCATTCCACAAAAGGGTTTTCTGAATGCAACTCTTGCCACATATTCAATAGGAAAGTTTGTAAAGATTCAGTACTTGCCCTAGACCAGTTATAATCAATAAAGTTTTGATCAGCTGTAGTCGCTAGTGGACGTACACATCTAACAAAATCAACAATTGAATCTCTATTGGTAGATGACCGAATATAAGTTTCAAAATCGGCTAACTGCTCAGATGAAATTTGCATTTCCAGATTAGGAATTAAGCTTTCACGGTAAAACTGAATGGCGTTAGAACCCACAATGTCATTTTCACGGTCAAACAACTCTATGGAATAGCTATAGGCACCCTGAGGTAAATTAGTCACATCCAATTTCTTTAAGATAATATTAACCTTAGCCGTATTTACTCGTTTAATTATGGAATAGTTCGCAAAGACCGAATCTACATCCAGGTTACGTAAAGTATGCTTTTCAATGTAAGCCCCTTTTGCACCCAACTCAAATTCAGAGTTATAAACCTCTGCATAAATGTAAATTCCGCTCATGTAGGCCGGAATAGTATTTACTAACCATGGCGTCATTTCCACCCCATTTTTAACAAAAGGCCCTTTCCCCGATGTAGGCTTCACATCTCTTTCAAACACAATTTTGGAAACAGCCATTTTGTTCTCTTTTAGTTTCACAATAAGCGGTTGCACAGCTTTGACTGGCTCGATTTCACGGTTGGCATCCCAAATTTGGATTTCCAGAGTGTATTCACCTGGCTTTAAAGTCATGGTTTGAATATCCGCGAAATCTTGTCTATTTGACTCATGCATCATTCTGGGACTAAGGATTTCAAATTTCTGATATTTCACCACTTTATTCAACTTTCTGATTACATACAAAACCTCCAGTCTGGCTTGATAATAATTATCAATTTGGGCATATTCTAACGATAAAGCATCAAAACTTAAAATCAATTCTACATAAGAACCCTCTACTGGATGCAAATAGTTAGCCGACTGAAATAAGGCTCTTGGTGGATTGGCTTCTTTTTTTACTTGAGCGAAAATATCAGTGGAAATAGAGCTACCAATCAATAACAAAATGGCAATGATGATACGATGTGGATTTTTCCTGTCTCTTATACACATCTCCGAGCCCACGAGACTCCTGAGCA
>CAJXPI010000302.1 GCA_913057875.1 uncultured Flavobacteriales bacterium | reverse complement strand
GTCGGCAGCGTCAGATGTGTATAAGAGACAGCTATATTTTAGTTGCACATTTAATTCATCAATATGAAAACTATACTAAAATCTATCTTGTTATTCCTATGTATTGGAGTAGCATCAACAGCCTTTTCTCAATATAAATATGTAGCTAGTGAAAGCTCCATGGTAATATTTGGAACCTCCAATGTGCATGATTGGGAAGAAACGTGTAATGACGTTACAGGAACCTTAAATTTAACCTTAGACGGCAATGAAATAGACAAAATCACTGGTATTTCTATGAATATTCCGGTAAAGAGTATTAAGAGCGGAAAAGGCGGAATGGACGACAATACGTATAAGGCTCTGAAAGAAAAGGAACATCCAATCATTACCTATAAAATTAAATCGTTTGGGGTAACAGAGGGTAAAGTACACTTAACTGGAACGGTCACGGTAGCTGGGGTAACCAAAGAAATAAAGTTTCCTGCGGCATACACCGTTAGTGGAGACCAAATCTCTTTCAAGGGAACAGCCAATTTAAAAATGACTGATTTTGGCGTAGATCCTCCAACCGCAGTAATGGGAACCATTAAATGTGGAGATGATCTCAAATTTGAATTTGATATTGTATTTAAAAAGTAATCGATTTAACTATATATACTAAAAAAAAACACATGAAAACAAGTACATTAAAAAAGTCTTTTGTCGGGTTGTTTGCCTTAGCTACATTAACTGCAAATGCGCAAGATGAAGGAAAGAAAATGCAAAATTATCGTGCTCCAGGTTATGATGGTTTAAACGTTTTTGAAACAAAGAAGGATACCGAAACTCCCTTTTCTGGTTTAAAGGTTAGAGTTGGTGGTGATTTTGCACTTCAATTTCAAGGCATAAACCATGAAAACAAGTTTAATAGCGATTCTCTTTCGGGGGTACCTGAGTTAGTGAATTTAGGTGCAAATTTTAATCTTCCTACCGCAAACTTGAATCTAGATGTGCAATTAGCTGATGGATTGAGAATGCATTTGAGAACGTATTTGTCTTCTCGTCATCATACGGAAACGTATGTAAAAGGGGGGTACATTCAAATGGATAAGCTTGATTTTGTTAAAGAGGGTTTTTTGAGCAATTTCATGAGCTACAGTAATATTCGTATAGGTATGGATGAACTGAATTATGGAGATGCTCATTTTAGAAGATCAGATAATGCAACGGCTATTTACAATCCATTTGTAGGTAATTATATTATGGATGCCTTTACCACAGAAGCTTTTGCAGAATTAACCATGATGCCAAAAGATTGGATAATTGTGTTAGGGTTATCTAATGGCAATTTAAATCAATCGGTGAAAGTAAACCCAGATCAAGGAAGAAAGGCTTCTTTTTATGCTAAACTGGGTTGGGACAAACAAACCAATGAGGATACCAGAATTAGAATTACAGGATCTTTTATGATGTCACCAGGTTATTATAACGGAGGCTGGTTATATGGAGGTGATAGAGCTGGAGGGCGTTATTACCATGTAATGGAAACTGCTGCTTCAGCTTCTGATTTTTCAGGAAGGTTTAATCCTGGGTTTAAAAAATTCAATTCATTTCAAATAAACCCATTTGTTAAATGGAAGGGACTTGAATTCTTTGGAGTTTTTGAAATGACTATGGGCGACAAGTTAGATGATGAATCTAAAGTGAATGATAAACTATTAAATCAAGGGGGGGCTTACACTCAAATTGGTGCAGAGGCCATTTATAGATTTGGTTCTTGGGACCAATTTTACGGAGGGGTTAGATACAACTCCGTTAGCGGTGCTGGTTCAGAATTTGAAAAAGATGATTTGTCAACTGGAATAAATAGATTTAATGTAGGGTTAGGTTGGTTTATGACCAAAAATGTAATGGCTAAATTAGAGTACGTGACGCAATCATATACCGGAGATGGGTATTTAGGTTCAAAATATGAGGACGGTAATTTTAATGGAATTATGTTTGAAGCCGTAATTGGTTTCTAATCAAACTAAATGTTTAAGGAAAAAGCCCCTCAACGAAAGTTGAGGGGCTTTTTTATGTCTATTAATTTGCAGATATCGCAAATGAGTGAACTTACAAAGATCTTATATCGGTCTCAGTAAAAACATGATAAAAGGTGGGAATTTTAATGCTCAACAATCATAAAATACGCTGATGTAAATCACAAAGTTTACAACAGAAACATCCCAACTTTGTCGTGTTAAAAAAAGTGAAATAGTATGAAAAACCTAATGAAATCAATGATTGTCGGACTACTTGTCTTGATAGCAATGGGAGCATCAGCTCAGTACAAATTAAGTAATGATTTAAGTGCTATGTATATTGATGGGACTTCTTCACTTCATGACTGGACCGAAACTGTTGAACAAATGGGGGGTACCCTAAATCTTAGCTTGGATGGGAATGCCATTGAAAAAATTACAAGCGTAAATGCAAGTATTCCAGTAAACTCCATAAAAAGTGGAAAAGGAGGAATGGATGACAATACATATGAGGCTTTAAAACATAAATTGCATCCAAATATTACCTATAAATTAAAGTCGTATGCTATGAAAGGGGATGTGGTTTTCTTTACTGGGATGTTAACTATTGCAGGAGAAACTCGTGAAGTGAAATTTCAAAGTAAATATACAATGGAGGGTAACCAACTCAAGTTTTCAGGGAAGCATACTTTTAATATGACTGATTTCAAAATTGATCCACCCACTGCAATGATGGGTACCATTAAAACTGGAGATCAGGTAACGGTAAGATTTGAAATGGTATTTACCCTGTCTCTTATACACATCTCCGAGCCCACGAGACTCCTGAGCATCT
>CAJXPI010000301.1 GCA_913057875.1 uncultured Flavobacteriales bacterium | reverse complement strand
CTACACAGAGTAGATCGTCGGCAGCGTCAGATGTGTATAAGAGACAGGAGTAATAGACATCATGTTCATATTGTTATCTCCAATTTTTCGTGCTACAGCAGGGCCAACAACAAACGGTCCAATTCCAATAGCTAACTCACTTAAACGAGCAGCGGAAAATTTGGTGGCAAAACAATAATCAACTGCAGATGCAAGTCCAACTCCACCACCAACGGCTTTACCTTGAACTCGTCCAATTACTAGCTTACCACATGTGCGAACGGCATTAATAACTTTAGCAAATCCTGAGAAAAATATTTTCCCCTCCTCAAAGTCTTTAATGTTGGTTAGTTCTTCAAAACTTGCCCCCCCACAAAAGGCACGTTCACCTCTTGATTTAAGGATGACAATATTTACCATTTCATTCGTTTTTACACTGGAAATGGCAGACGCTAGTTCGTTCAATAAATATCCAGGTAGCGAGTTGCTCATTGGATGGTAAAACTCTATAGTTGCTATTCCGTTATCTAAATGAAATTCAACGTGTCCTTGGTTTTCGGTATTCTTATTCATTCTTAATTTTTACAAAGGTGACTAGGATTGGTCAATAGTTTTAACCATGGTTAGAATAGTAGCTAATGCTACAGTTTCTCCGGTTTCGTCATACACATCAACCAAAAACTTAACAATTCCTTTACGGAATTCGTCATCCTCTCTTTTTTCTTGTAATACTTTTTCTTTTACGGTTAATCTTACCCCAATTGTAGCGCCTGCATATACCGGTTTTGTAAATCTACATTCTTCTAATCCGTAGTTTAATAAAACTGGACCTTTACCCGGATCTACAAACAACCCTGCCGCAGCTGATAAAATGAAATATCCGTGTGCCACACGCTGCTCAAATATTGTTCCGTCTAATGAGGTCACATCAGTGTGTGCGTAAAAATGGTCCCAACTAACGTTCCCAAAATTAACAATGTCGGTTTCCGTAATAGTACGTTTATGAGTGTGAACTGTTTCTCCAATTTCAAGTTCTTCAAAGTGTTTTCTAAAAACATGAACAGGAGTTTCTAAATATTTCCCTCCTGGCTGGTACACTTGGGTAATTGCACCTAAAGTAGTTGGAGACCCTTGTAATGAAGTTCTTTGCATATAATGATAAACACCACGTTTACCTCCCATTTCTTCACCACCCCCAGCACGTCCAGGACCACCGTGAGTCAATAATGGCATAGGAGAACCGTGTCCAGTACTTTCCTTAGCAGAGTCACGGTTGTTGATTAGAATACGTCCATTGTATGCTGCAGCTCCCAAAACAAAATCAGTAGCTGTTTTATTATCTGCCGTGGTAATAGAGGTAACCAAACTTCCTAGTCCCATTTGGGTAAGTCTCACAGCTTCATCCATGTTTTTGTATGGAAGAATTGTAGAAACCGGGCCAAAGGCTTCGGTATTATGAACATCCGTTTTTTCAAAAGGACGATCATTGTACATTAAAATTGGTGACATAAATGCTCCAGTTTTAGAATCTGCACCAGTAACGGCTACTTCTTCTAAACTACCAAATACAATTTCTTGTGATGCGGCTAATTGATTTACTTTTTCAAATACATCATTTCTTTGATCTAAACCAGCTAAAGAACCCATTCTAACACCTTCCACTTGTGGATCTCCCACCATGGTTTTGGCTAATCTTGCACTTACCGCCTTTTGAACATCTCCAACTAGGTTTTCAGGAACTAAAATTCTTCGAATAGCAGTACATTTCTGTCCCGCTTTTACCGTCATTTCTCTAGAAACTTCTTTAACAAAAATGTCAAACTCTGGTGTGCCTGGAACGGCATCTTCGCCTAAAATAGAAGCGTTCAGTGAATCTGCTTCAAGATTAAAAGGAATAGAATTGTTAATGATATTGGCATTTGATTTTAACTGACGTCCCGTATGTGCCGATCCAGTAAAAGTAACCACATCTTGCATCTCCACATGTTCCACAATTCCACGAGCTGAACCAACAATTAATTGAAGAGCACCCTCTGGTAGTATTCCAGACTTTTGAATTTCTTTCACCATCAATTCCGTTAAATAACTAGTTACCGTTGCAGGCTTAACTACTGCAGGAACTCCCGCTAAAAGGTTAACGGCAATTTTTTCTAACATTCCCCAAATTGGAAAATTGTATGCGTTTATGTGCACAGCAACACCTGTTTTGGGTGTCATGATATGCGTAGCTGAAAAAGTGCCGCCTTTACTCATAGGTACTGCATCACCATCTACGCAAAATGGAGTGTCTGGAAATTGACGCCTTAAGCTTGAGTAGGCGAAGAGATTTCCAATTCCTCCTTCAATATCAATCCATGAATCCATTTTTGTGGCTCCAGTTGCCCAGCTTAATTGATAAAATAAGTCTTTTTTGGAATGAAGGTAAAGAGCTAATTCCTTGATCATTCTACCACGCTCGTGGAAAGTCATATTTCGTAGGTTTTTATTTCCAACGTTTCTTCCGTAGGACAAAACCTCCTCAAATGAAATTCCTTCCGTAGAGGCACTTGCAATAACTTCTCCAGTAACGGCATTAAATAAACTCTGCCCTTCTCCTGAGCCTTCTATCCAACGTCCGAGTATATAATTTTTCAGCTTCATTTTATGTCTAAATTGTAACGGGTAAAAGTAGCCTTTTGAGTAGGTTTTTAAAAGGATTATTCCTAGAAATGATAGGCGGTATACAATGCTTTTAATTGGTTGCCTTTTAATTGTTAATTGGATTATTTTTGAAGGGTTATGAAATTAATTTGTATGAAAAACGTTGTTTTAGGAATAATTGGAACCTCTATGATGGTTGCTAGT
>CAJXPI010000300.1 GCA_913057875.1 uncultured Flavobacteriales bacterium | reverse complement strand
TCGTCGGCAGCGTCAGATGTGTATAAGAGACAGCCCTTAACTAGTTTTAGTCCGCTTGTTGCCAAACAAATATGGACCGTATTTAACATTCTGATTTTGTTTGGTTTAATTGGATATATTAAAAAAGTTACTCTCTGGTCTTGGTTGCATAGTAGTTTAATGGTGCTGTTATCGGGTTTCTCATTAATTAATAATTTTTATTTAGGGCAGTTTTATTTGCTTCTTACTTTCCTTTTGTTTGTGGTCTATTATTTGGATAAAAATGGAAAAAGTTGGGGGGCTGGCAGTATACTTGCTATCGGAATTATCATTAAATACTTACCCTTTGTTTACGTGCCCGTATTTCTGATAAAAAGATCAAAGACCTGGTGGACAACATTTGTGAGCGTAATCCTAATTAGCGGAGTATCCCTATTTTTGCTGGGTAAGTCAGCGTTCACCACTTTTTTTGAAAAGGTTTTCTTTGCTCACCTAGATGGTCGAATTGCGGGCCAAGAAAAAAGTGCGGTAGCCTTTCAATCTTTTGGTTCTTTGTTTTCCAATTTGACAGATCCCCAACTCGCATCAAAGTACACGCTTGCGGTAGTTTTTGTAATTGCTATAGTCACCTTGGGAGTGGTTATAAGAGTGCTTCATAAGAATCTTTCTGTAAATTATTTATTTGCCATAACCGGAATCACGGCTATGGTTATTCTTCCGATATCAGCCAGTTATCATTTTTTAACGCTACTTTTTCCGCTAGTACTGTTCATTTCACAGTATCAAAAAGATGTGATCACTTGGAACCCAATTGTTCTATTAGTGTTGTTTTCCGTTATAGGATGGTTTAATATTGGTTTGACTAAAGCACTTTGGGATGCTCAAAATTTCTTGGCAATTGTGTTTAGTTATCCTCGGTTAGCCTTGATGCTATTCATTTGGGGGTACATGATTTATTTACTGGAAACGATACCAAGTAATGCTAACAAAGTTAAAGTCGCTCAATAAGCGAATACATCCTTCTAAGTTATATTTCGATCCTGATTGGATTGTGATGGGCGTTAACAACGTTTGTAATTTACATTGCAAAATGTGCGATGTGGGAAACCAAAACCTGGAAAGTAATTTTGCACAAAATTTAGTTGGTTCACATCCTATTAACATGCCATTAGAGTTGATTACTAAGGTGATTGATGAGATGGCAAATGTTTTTCCCAATACTAAATTGGCATATGCATTTACAGAGCCACTGGTTTATCCGCATCTTATAGCATCTCTTTCTTATGCTAATTCTAAAGGTCTTTTTACTACGGTTACCACTAATGCTCTTACGCTAAAGCAAAAAGCAGTTAAGTTATCTGAGGCTGGATTGAATGAATTGTATGTGAGTTTGGATGGTCCTTCAGATATTCATAATGAAATAAGAGGACACAAAAAATCCTTTCAAAAGGCAGTGGAAGGCATTCAATTATTAGCAGAACAGGCGCATGTTCCTAAAATATCAATTATCTGCGCTATTACCGAGTGGAATATTGGAAACCTAGACACCTTGTTAAACGATTTGGAAGGACTACCTATTGCGGAGGTGGGGTTTATGCATACCCAATTTACTACCAAAAAGGCGGCACAAATTCATAATACAAGTAAGTGGGGAGCCGTTTATCCTGCTGTGGATTCTAATGTAGATGAGATTGATTTTTCGAATATGGACTTACAGGCTTTGTTGCAGGAAATTGCGAACATAAATAACCGTTCCAGCAAAATTAAAACCTATTTTTCTCCAGAAATAAATACGTTAGCACAATTACAAACGTATTATTTAGAACCTGAAAAAATAATTGGAAATTATTGTAATGCCATTTTCACTAATATGATGGTGAAATCTGATGGGAGCGTAATTCCAGCCCATGGAAGATGTTACAATATTGATATTGGTAATGTATATGAAATGCCTTTGAAGAATATTTGGAATTCGCCAATAGCAGGAAGGCTAAGAGGCGATTTAATGAAGGCAGGTGGATTGTTCCCTGCCTGTTCTAGATGCTGCAGTGGATTTTAATCCAAATAACTACTTCTTCTTTTTAATTGAAGAGTTAAAACCACTTTCTAATTTCTCAAATATGCTAGCTACTGCCGGGCAGATAGTAGCATTGGTTTGTGTCAATTTCAAAATTCCAATTTGGTTAGATTGATCCGTGTGTGGGTATTCTGCACAAGCTCTTGGGCGTACATCGTAAATACCGCAATAATTATCTTCTCCTAAAAAAGGACAAGGGGTTTCTTTCAAAGCATATTCCTGGTCTTCATCTAAAAACAAGTACTTCTGTGAAAAATCACCCGCCTTCATACCCAAATGCTTTGAAATTCTTTGCGTATCGCGTTCAGTTAAAATAGGACTGGTGGTTTTACAGCAATTGGCGCATTGTAAACAGTCAATAGTTTCAAACACCTCTTTGTGGAGTGGGTGCATTAATTGATCCACCTCTCCTTTACGCATTTTACGCAAGCGCGTAATTTGGCGATTAATGCCTTTTTTATTGGCCTTGGCGTTCTTTAGAAGTTCTTTGTATTCTGATATCATCCAATTAATCTAAGTGAAAACGGTAAATCAATTTTGCTTTTAAAATCATTCCATCCGCAAAATCGGTATTTAATTGGGTTCTTTCATCGCCAAATTTAAAAGCAGAAAAACCCCAAGTTACACGATCTTTAATGTCATATACACGGTAATTTCTACCAATAGAATACCCCACACGTGTTTGAAGAATTATGCCGCTTTTTGTTTCAAATTGCAAGTACCCGTATATCTCGTTAGTCGTTTTAGTTAGGTAATTATCTGCATTGTCCTGGTAGCTG
>CAJXPI010000299.1 GCA_913057875.1 uncultured Flavobacteriales bacterium | reverse complement strand
TACACAGAGTAGATCGTCGGCAGCGTCAGATGTGTATAAGAGACAGGTGTAATAGGTGATTATTTTTTTATATTTAATCAGGCAGTTATCTAAGGCTAAGAAGAGTTCCTTACGACTTCTATTGCCGCAAAGTATCGTTAAATGTTTTATACTTTCATGGCTAAAGTACTTCCCTGCATCGGCTGCGTCAAAAAATGTTTTTTCTACGGTAAATCCATGTTTTTTGAGGATTGATTTGGAGGAATTTCCAATACAGTAAATGACGGTATCTTTTAGTAAGTGAATTTTATTGGATGCGATGAATGCTTTAATTGCATTTTTGCTGGTAATAATAATCGCCCCATCTAGATTAATGCCAATTTCCGGGAGAGAAGAAAGCCTTATGGAAATAAAGTCAACATACGTTACATTTAATCCTGAACATTCCAGTGCTTGTAACGAACTAGGCGATAAAATTTTTGTAGATAATATGTTGGTGTTTGCAGTAACCACTTAATTTTTTTGTTGGATTTCGGCAAGAATTCTATCGGCTCCATTTTTTAAGATTTGACGCGCACAAACGGTACCTAATTGGTTATAATCATGAATGGAACAACTCTCTTCAACTTCAATTTGTTTGGATCCATCCAGAGCTGTTACTACCCCTTTAAATTTAATTCCGCGTTCCGAAACTTTGGCAATGGCTCCCACGGGGGCCGTACATCCTGCATTCAATTGATGCATAAATTGCCTTTCAATATGAACTTCCATCTGGGTGAGTGTGTCAGTTAGAGGGGCTAGAATGTTTTGAAGTGTCTTATTTTCAGTTTTGCCTACCACAAGAAGGGCTCCTTGCGCAGCAGCAGGAATCATCCATTCTAATCTTTCCGAGTTAGGAGGTAACTTTTCAATTCTTTTTAGTCCAGCTTCAGCAAATATGGCTCCATCCCAATTTTCATTTTGGAGCTTGGCTAGGCGGGTATTCACATTTCCTCTAATTCCGGTCATGGTGTCCTTTGCAAAATGATTAAGCCACTGGGCTTTTCTTCGTAAACTGGAAGTGGCAATGGTTCTTTGCCCTTTATTTAAAATAGCATCCCAATTTCCTTTGTAAACTAAAACATCATGAACTAAGCCTCGCTTAGGAATCGCAAATTCTGAAATTCCCTGAGGTAAAACAACGGGGACGTCTTTCATGGAATGAACCGCAAGGTCAATTCTATTTTCAAGTAAAGCAATATCCAAACTTTTGGTGAAAATTCCAGTAACTCCAAATTCATATAAAGGAACAGTAGTTTCTTGGTCTCCCTTTGTGTTTATTTCGATTAAATCCGAATCATGACCTAACTTCTGTAATTCAGATTTAATATAATTTGCCTGCCACAAAGCCAAATCACTATTCCTTGTACCTATTCTAATTTTTTTATTATTCATGGTTTATTAGATTATCATCCAATTTGAATACTTGTTGAATAAACTCTAGGTCTTTTTCCATATTATCAGAGTTCTGCCTAATGTAACCTGCAAATTTCCCAGTTAACTTTTGAACCACTTTATCCGTTATTTCCATTACCATGTCTGGATCTACAAACTCTTTCTCCGTGACCATTTTTTGCAATTCATGATCCTTGTATCCTTTTAGTTTAGATTGTAAAGCGGTAATGGTTGGAACCATCTGTCTTGATTCTACCCATTCAAAAAACTCATTTTTAATTTCGTTCATTACCTGAATTGCTTTAGGTAAATGTTCTTGTCTGTTTTCAAGGGTCTTATTGGTTAACTCCGTTAGCTCATCCATGTGTAAGAGGGTAACTCCAGGTAAATGAACTATGTTCTGGTTTACATTTCTAGGTATGGATAAATCTAGAATTAATAGCGGCTTTTCTCTTTTAATATGGTGTGCTTCTATCGTGGGGGTTTGAGCTCCAGTAGCCACAAACATAATGTCGGTTTTGGAAATCTCTTCGGATAAGCTATGAAGGGGTTTAACCTTAACGTCAAACTTTGCACCTAAAATATTTGCCTTTTCAGAACTTCTATTAATAAGGGTAATACTTTCGTGATTAGTGTGTTTGAGAAGGTTTTCACAAGTGTTTCGACCTAATTTACCCGTTCCAAATAAAAGGATTTTCTTTTCAGAAAGGTTGATGAATTGGTCTTTTATGTACTGAACCCCAGCATAAGATACCGAAGTGGCTCCACTGCTTAACTGAGTTTGCGCCTTAACTCGTCTACTGGATTGAATTACAGAATTTACTAATCGGTCCAAAAAAATATGTGCTGTTTTATGTTTTAATGATTGCTCATAGCTTTTTTTTACTTGACCAATAATTTCAAAGTCTCCCAGAATCTGGCTGTCTAGACCACATCCCACCTCAAAAAGGTGTTGTACGGCAGCTTGACCATGGAATACAAATGAATTTTCCTTTAATAAAGCCTGGGTTCCCAAAGAAAATTCTAAAATTAGATCAAGTAATATTTGAGGGTTTTGTGTAAATGCGTAAAGCTCGGTGCGGTTACAGGTAGAAATTAAGAGTAGGTTTGAACATCCTAGACGCTTTCCTTTTTCCAATAATAAATTTTGATTCTCCTCCGAAATACTAAATAATCCTCGAATTGAAGCATCCGTTTTTTTGTATGAAATCCCGATGGAATAAAATTGAATTTTATTTGAATTTTTGAAATAATTCATGTTTTGCTCCCGCTTAAATGGAACGGCAAATATATCCTCAAGAACTCACTACTTGTAGGTAGTTTTGTTTTGAAAGTGTCATATTTTACAAGGGTTTAACTATTATGAAATGTTAATCCAAAACAATTATTTCCTTTGTTGGTTATGGTTTTTAATAAAATTATTACGCGAGTTTGAATATGTATTTAAGGACTATCAATAAGTCTGATT
>CAJXPI010000298.1 GCA_913057875.1 uncultured Flavobacteriales bacterium | reverse complement strand
GATGCTCAGGAGTCTCGTGGGCTCGGAGATGTGTATAAGAGACAGGTTAAAAACCAAATTCGTCCTTGATAATCTTCGGTAATTTTAAATACCGTATTATCGGTTAAACCGTCAAGGGTTGTAAATGTTTTGAATTCTTTACCATTATATCTAACCACTCCGTTGTCTGTGCCAAACCAAACAAAACCTTTAGAGTCATGAAACACATCATAGGTTTCATTGCTAGGTAACCCATCTTTGATGGAATAGTTTATGGTGTTTAATTCCGCATGGATTTCCCCTTGCCCCAAAATATTCAATGAATGAATAGTCAGCATAATGAGAAGTCCAATAAATTGGGAAAGCCCTCCCTTTAGGTAATATGAAAAATTAACTCTGCGGATGCTATTGATTTTTTACAACAATAAACCAATTGGTTTAAACAGGTAGGTTTATATCAAAAAAAATCCGCCATTTGGCGGATCATTTTCTATTGCGAAGAAACAGAATTTCGATAACGATCCATGAAGTACATAGGCAGTACTCCAAAGTTAAAAATTGCCACACCAAGCACTAAAAGAACCCCAGCTCCTGGCCAATGTTGCATTCTAAATAAAATACCACTCGAGATTAGAAATGCGGCTAAAAAGCCTACGATATAAAATGTCTTTTTCATAATGATTGAATTTTGAGTTATTAATAAAAGTTTAGTTTGTTTTTGAATTTGTGGAAGCATTCCGGAACCAAATTTCTCAATAGATTCTAAATAAGCTTGGTTGAAATCTGAGATTTCGGATGATTCTAGTGAGCAGCAAATGTGGTCTACTAGGCTTTCATTTAGTTCATTAATCGTGATCCCTCTTAAGGATAGGTCTTTTTGAATGTACTCGATATGTTGTTCTGAAAGTTCCATTATGCGCTAGGTTTTGGTTGCAGAATTTGTGAAATGGTGGCAATAAAATCAGCTAGCTCTATTGATTTTTCAGAAGTTACTTTATTGCCAGAGGGGGTAAGAGTGTAGTATTTACGCACCCGTTTACCAATAAATTCCTTTTCAGTGGTAACCACACCCTCAGCTTCTAATTTATGCAGCGTGGGGTATAGCGCCCCTTCGGTAATTTCTATTTTACCATCGCTGATTTCTTTTACCTTTTGAGTAATTTCATACCCGTACATTCTACCGTTCTCTTCTAGTTGCTTTAGAATGATGGTTTGCAAGGTTCCTTTGATTAAATTCTTTGAATACATAATTCAAATACACATAAGTTTCTTATGTATGCAAGTTTTTAATGTTGATTTTTAGAATGTTGCACCGAAATAGGATAATAATCCCATTAGAAAACTTTATTAAATGGGATACAAAAAGCCTGTGTAAATAACGGATATACGTCTATTTATTTTGTTTCTTTGGGTCTCAAATTATTTTGTGAAGAACTACCGTACAACTGCTATTAGAGTTTTGATTACTGTGGGCATTTTATCGCTTTTGGCGGTATATGCTCTTAAAAATTTAAGATTCGATTACGAGTTCGAAGACTATTTCCCTAAATCGGATACCGAATACGCCTATTACAACAACTTCAGAAATACCTACGGTTCAGATAATGATTTTGTTCTTATATGTTTAGAAAATACAGAAGGGGCATTCCAAGCAGATTTCCTAACTCAAGTGGATTCACTTGTTTCCCGATTAAAGAAAATTCAATATGTAGAAACCGTAGTTTCTCCTACTGAGTTAGCTTTTCCGGTAAAAGGCCCTTTTGGGCTTTCCATGGTGAAATGGATACATGCAAATCAGCCAGATCGTTTACCCCAAGACTCTATTCGAATATTTGAAAGTCAGGAACTCGTGGGTACCGTGTTTTCTGAAAGTGGTAAATCTTTAATTGTT
This sequence comes from uncultured Flavobacteriales bacterium, assembly GCA_913057875.1. Lineage (GTDB taxonomy): Bacteria > Bacteroidota > Bacteroidia > Flavobacteriales_G > Salibacteraceae > CAJXZP01. Next base: position 1,011 of record CAJXPI010000298.1, on the reverse strand, counting down.
GGAATTACTACCACCTATGGATTATCTAAAGTTAAAAGTGATGATGCAGTATCTCAAATAAATGCGGTACTGGATGATTTTGAATTTGATGAACTTCGTGTGGCTGGTCGAATATTTGGGCAGAGATATTTTGTAGAAAAGATGGTAGGCGAGTTAGCGTTGTTTACATCGATTTCTTTTTTAATAATCATCGTATTTCTTGTATTAGCCTTTCGTTCTGTTTGGGGAGTGGTTATTCCTCTGGGTATTGTAGCGATTTCTGTAGTATGGTTAATGGGCTTTATGACCACCGTGGGTAAATCATTCGATTTAATGTCGACCCTATTACCCACCATCATGTTTGTGGTGGGTATGAGTGATGCGGTTCATTTTATATCCAGGTACTTGGAGGAACTGCGCAAGAATCCTGATAAATTGAGTGCTTTAAAAACATCGTTTATTCATATAGGAAAGGCTACTTTATTGACATCATTAACTACAGCAATAGGATTCTTAACCTTATATACTTCTGGAATTACCCCGGTAAGAGATTTTGGCTTATTTACTGCAGTGGGAGTGATTTTCGCTTTAATTATTACCTATTTAGTATTACCACCCGTTTTGTTATTGCTTCCCGTACCTAAAAGAGCATTGGTGGTTTCTGAAGAATTGTTTTGGGATCAAATAATGCGCAAGGTATTCCGATTTACGGTTACTCAGCCAAGAAGGGTTTTGGGAGTCAGCATATTGATTTTATTTCTTTCGTTATGGGGAGTTTCTAGGGTAGAGGTAAATAATTATTTACTGGAAGACTTGGCAAAGGGAGACCCGATGCGTGAAAAATTCGAGTTTTTTGAAAAGGAGTATTCCGGAGCAAGGCCTTTTGATGTGGTGTTAACCACCAAAGACTCTTCTAGTATTCTAACGCTATATAGAATTCAAGCCATGGATTCGGTAGAAAGCATATTAAAATCGGAACTAGGGCTGTCTCTTATACACATCTGACGCTGCCGACGATCTACTCTGTGTAGA
>CAJXPI010000297.1 GCA_913057875.1 uncultured Flavobacteriales bacterium | reverse complement strand
TCAATTCCCCAAGCAAATAAATACCCATCATCCAGCGAAGCGTTATCTACAAAAGTAATGGTCCAAACCCCATTTAAGGGGCAACCAACCAAGTTAGACAACGGTTGATCAGAATCATAAGAACCTGCAGGCAAAGTTGAACTAGTACCTCCCGAACATGGGTTGGTAACAATTGGACACCCCAAACAAGCCGTAGAATGTGTTACCAAATCAGAATTAGTATTTCCAGTGGGTTGCCACTCGTAAATGTACCCAATTCCTGGCAGAGTTAATGTCCCATCACAAGCCTCACCCAACCACCTAGACCCTCCTCCTGCACCTTTTAAAACAGTGGTTGAATTATTGGGGCATGTAACTCGAATTATTAAATCACCCAAAAACGAATGCTCCACATCCATCCAAATTCTATTTATTTGGTTTACATTGGTTACCGTTGCCCCCGGTGCAAATTGGCTGTAATTAATATCCGAATCGTAAGAAGCTGAACCACCTCCTGACACATCAGGGAGATGCGTATTAGGTGTAGTTCCGGTGGGCACACTATTACTCCACTCTACCGGAGAAATGTTAACAGACATAAAACTAGTATCTCCAAAACAAATGGTATCTTGGGTAAATCCGGTTCCAGTAAACTCAGGAATTGTGGCCACCCTTGAAGTTAAATTAAGGTAATAATTAGCGGCACATGCATTGCTATCCAATGCAAAAACTCTAATAAAACTACCGCCTATGGAATCAGCTGGAAATTCAAAGTCACTATTGTAGTTTACAGTGTCTCCGTTAACGGTCCAGTACCAACTAATATTTGAATCACTTTGATGATAGGTCTGGTCATTATTAAAAAAAATACCTGAAGCACTAATTAAGGCTGTATCACCAGAACAAAAATCTAAAAACCCTAATGCATTTGTATCTGGGTAAAAGGAATTAAAGAAGATATCAAAATCCTGACATGGAAGGCTACAGCTAATATCTGCCTCCCATCCATCGCCTAATTCCAACGGATCTGAAATAAAAACAAACGTAATACACCCACTTGGATTGGTAGCTAATTGCGCAACCACCGGGGCAATAATTGGCGTACCGCCAGAAAACAGACCTAAAGATGGTGCTAAAGTATTATCCCCATTAAACACTTCTAAATAATCACCGCTATTCAAATCAAAACTGGTAAAATCAAAGCTAAGAATGGCACCAGGAGTTCCTGGACAAAAGGTCATGGTATAAAATTCATTATGTCCATAGCCAGGTGTTCCTGAACCTAAACCTAAACTAGATTCAAAAGTGCCGTTACACGTAGTAATGGTATCATTACTCATCAAGTAGCTTTGAGAATATCCGGTAAACAACCACATACTCATTAATAAGGTTACAACAAACTTCCTCATTACCTACGTAACTTTTCTGACTGATTAAAATCCATGGTAATATGTTCGGGCGACTTAAAAATCACTACCATATTAGAGTTTCCTACTTTATAGGACCGGTATTCCTTTTCTTTTATTTGGATATCCAGTAACAAAATATTTAATGAAGCAATATCCGATTCTTGAATAGACTCCCCTGTTCTGGTATTATGCAGCTCTGAGATATCAGGCATTAAATCGCGCTTATGCTGGGGAACATCATATATTACCATATATGAATTTTGCACATAGTAATTTAATGACCTTATGAATTGGGGTTGACTTTCTGCCAACTCTTGTACCCTTTGTAATCCGTATACATCTATTAATCGCTGATCAATAGCAGCATTATCTGTTTGTGAAAACCCTCCGAAACTACAAAACACAACAAGCAAAATGGATGTAAAAATGCTCCTCACGTTTAATTTTGTTTAGGCGGCTAATATACAATAAAAGGCAAGTCATAGAAACTAAAAAACCTTACCTACATCATTTTCTGCATCTACTAAAATCATTACTTTTGGGGCTGCTAAAAAAGCATGACAATATTTAATAAAATTATCCAAACAAATTAAGATGAAAGTAACCGTAGTAGGTGCCGGAAACGTAGGGGCTACTTGTGCCAACGTATTAGCGCATAACGAAGTAGCTAATGAAATTATTCTTTTGGATATCAAAGATGGTTTTGCCGAAGGTAAAGCACTTGATATTTGGGAGACTTCTCCAATCAACATGTACGATTCAAGAACAATTGGTGTAACCAATGATTACGCAGCTACTGCTGGATCTGAGGTTGTTGTCATTACTTCTGGACTTCCACGTAAACCGGGGATGAGCCGTGACGATTTGATCGCTACTAACGCAGGTATCGTAAAATCAGTGACGGAACAAGTTGTAAAACATTCTCCTGATGCTATTATCATTATTGTTTCTAACCCGTTAGATGTAATGACTTACCAAGCATTTAAAACTGCTGGTATTGATTCTAGTAAAGTATTTGGTATGGCTGGTATCTTAGATACGGCTCGTTACCGTTCTTTCTTAGCGTTAGAGTTAAACGTTTCTCCAAAAGATATCCAAGCGGTATTAATGGGTGGTCATGGTGATACTATGGTTCCTCTTCCAAGATACACAACTGTTGGTGGTATTCCAGTTACTGAAATGATCGAAGAAGATAAATTAAACGCAATCGTTGACCGTACTAAAACAGGTGGTGGCGAAATCGTTAAATTATTAGGTACTTCTGCTTGGTATGCTCCAGGTGCTGCAGCTGCTCAAATGGTAGAGGCTATCGTTAAAGATCAAAGACGTGTTTTCCCAGTTTGTGCTTGGTTAACTGGTGAGTACGATCAAAACGAAATTTACTTAGGTGTTCCAGTAATCTTAGGTAAGAACGGTATCGAAAAAATTATCGAATTAGACCTTAACAACGATGAAAAAGCATTGTTAGCTGAGTCTTCTGCTGCTGTCTCTTATACACATCTGACGCTGCCGACGATCTACTCTGTGTAGAT
>CAJXPI010000296.1 GCA_913057875.1 uncultured Flavobacteriales bacterium | reverse complement strand
TACGAGATGCTCAGGAGTCTCGTGGGCTCGGAGATGTGTATAAGAGACAGGTGGCTGCCGCTTGAAAAACGCGGTTCATACCTTCCATTTCTTTAAACAATGCGGATGCAAATTTTTGGTTCCCCAATAAATGATCATCAAGAAAATACAGATGTTTACCAGGTAATCTATCAATTTCACGGAGTGCATCATCTACTTGTTGGGTGTAAAAGGATTTACCGCCTTGAAAGAAGGCATCTTTATAACAAAAACTACAGTGATGCGGACATCCTCGCGTAACCACAATGGAATTGGGAACAAGGTATCTGTTCCGTTTAATGAGATCTCTACGGATGGGTGGAGTTTCATTTAAGGTTCGTGCTTTTGAAAAGTACACGGGTTTGGTGTTTTTTGATTTAAAATCTTTCAGGAATTCCGGAAGGGTAGCTTCTGCAGGTCCTAGAAAAATGGCATCGGCATGGGGCTTTGCTTCTTCGGGTAAGGAAGTAACGTGTAAGCCTCCTAGTATGACAAATGCTCCTTTGGCTCGGTAATGATCTGCAATTTTATAGGATCTAAAGGCATTGGTAATATATACTTGAATCAGTACTAGGTCTGGAGAATCATTCCATGTGAGCTTTTCTACATGTTGATCCACCAAATCTATCTCATCATCTTCTGAGAAAAAGGCCGCTAGTGTAGCTAAACCTAATGGGGGAAACAAAGAGTATTTGATGGGTCGCCAAAACGGGCTTTCTGCCTCTGTTAAAGCGGGTAAAATCATTTTTACTTTCATTTGACTATGAATTAAAGGTTCTGTGGTTGAAATATCTAAAACTCCAGTAAGCGAGGTTGAGGAAAAGTCCCATAAATACAGTAACTCCCCAAGTGGTAGGGTGTTGGAATGGGTGTATTAACCTCACCGAAATATCGTTTACCAGCCCTAGTGGATGAGTAAGAATATCCCAACTATTCCAGCGTAAAAATCGGCCAATATATATTCCAAAGCTACTTAGAAAAAGAAGTAATACGGATAACATTTTAGGATAAGCGAAATGAAATTGGGAATGGAATATTTTTTCGATATCCAGTAAACTCAAAAAACCAATTATTAATGCTACCCATGCAAAGCTTAAAATTAGAATTAGATCATACCATAAGGGTACACTGGTTTTCAATTTAAGATGAAATAAATCGGTTAAGATATAAGGGGCATTAGGAAAGAATAGTAACCAAATGAAAATGCTGAATACGGTAATATATTTGTTTTTGTTGAGTTTTGGGACTAACAAAATAGCCGATGAAAATACCCATGGCAGGATGGCTAAAAATAAATTCCAGTTCAGAAAAAAATAGTGAAATGTTCCCGTATTAACAATTCGGAAAAGGGATAGACCGGAGCAAATAATAACGGCTACACTTAATAAACCCAGTTCTTTGGTGCGTTGCTGTTTAATGTGTTCTAGTACCATAATGCAGATATTTTTGGATAGAAAATAAGTAGGCCAATTACCAATGCGGTAGTAGCGCTAATGAGTACGGCAGCAGCTGAGAGGTCTTTGATTATTTTAATGGAAGGGTGTTTTTGTATGGAAATGAAATCCAATGTTTTTTCAATGGTCGAATTGAAAATTTCTGAGGTAATCACAAAACCGATGCACCCAATTAAGGTGATCCATTCAATTCTTGAAATTTGAAAGAATTTTCCAAGCCCCGTAGCGGTTAAGCCAAAAAGCAAATGGATACGTGAATTATGTTCTTTTTGAAAAAGATGAGCAAGTCCCTGAAAAGCAAATTTGAAACTGCTTAATCTGTGGGTTATTGAAAATTTAGTCATGACTATATTTTTAAAAGGGAGCGCAGGGTTAAAACGCTCCCTTGATGATTACTCTGATTTATAGAATTGAATATTTCGAGTAGTGTACATGACAATACTAAGGATGATAAAGAGCCCAATACTTCCCATGAGTAGAGCGTAATCTTCCGAGTTGAGTACGAAATACATGAAGCTGTAAATGCCGCCAAGTCCTAAAGTCATAAGAGCAGCCTTGGCTTGATCTTTAAAAATGAATCGGGCATACATTCCAATTAAACCGGCAATCATAAGGGTGGATACAATGTAGGCTACATTAAATCCAAAGTGTTCAGAAAAGGACAGAAGTAGGGTGTAGAAAAGTACTAATGCAGATCCTACCAACACATATTGCAATGGGTGGATACGGATGTTATTGGCAATTTCTACAAAGAAGAAGGCTAGGAAGGTAAGTAGAACGATTAAAGAAGCGTATTTGGCCGAACGAAGGGATTTTTGGTATTCGTCAATGGGTAGGATTAGATCGACTCCAAAGTCGGTGTTTTCAATGGAATAGCTTTTATCTTTCCATTGTTGCGGGTAATTGCGATTTAGGTTAATGACTTTCCATGTGGAACTGAACCCTTCATCTGTGACCTCTTGAGTTTGCGGTAAAAATGAACCATCAAATTTGGGACTGTGCCACGCAGATTCAAGATTTACGGTGGTTTGTTTACCTATGGGAGTAAACGAAAGATTTCCACTTCCGTTCACCTGAATTTTGTAATCAAAGGCGATGGATTTTCTTTTGATCGGGGTAGCGTCAACATCTTCTTCGTCTTCCATTTCCGTTTTAGGTAGGCTTAAATCAACCTTAGCATGTACTCCAGAGCGAATCATTTGGGCATTTTCAGTACCTGGATTCATGGTAATGGGATTACCATCCCAGTTTACCTTAATGATATCGGTAATGCCACGCATATCTGAAACGCCTAGAGCAATTTCAGCTTCTTCCCAAATCATATCACTCTCCTTTAGGTTGAGGGCCGCTAAATCAATTTCATCAAATGAACCTTTTACGTTTAGGTCGGCATCGTATAAAATGATGTCGTAAATCCCTCGGTGTTTTTCCTGAGGATTAACCTGTCTCTTATACACATCTCCGAGCCCACGAGACTCCTGAGCATCTCG
>CAJXPI010000295.1 GCA_913057875.1 uncultured Flavobacteriales bacterium | reverse complement strand
AACCTGGAAGTAACCCCAATATAAAGGGAGCTGCAAATAAGAATTTTGGGTTTCGTGTAACAAAAATAGCAGTTACTAATGCCGCAACTAAGGCAATAACCACAAATAACATGGTGTATCCGTTGGCTAGTTTAATTTCTTTTTCTGATTTCATAGTAGTATCAATTTGATATCACAATGATAATCAAAATTCACGAGTTATACAAATTCGCAATTTTGTATATTAGTAGTCCTAAAATATTTCATGGTTACTATCTTCAGGTTTTTGTTGGTTTTTGGTATTTGTACTCTTGTTCATAGTTCAGGTTTGACGCAAGACTATTTTATTTCCAATCTAAATCTTCCTACCATAGGAACTCCTTCGGTTACTAATACACCAAACGGAGGCTGGATGGTATATGAGCCCGAAAACTCTACCATTTTTAAATTTGATAGGTGTGGTACCGTAGAATGGGCCAAACAACTTCAAGCCAAGAATGAGGATTGCTGTGTGGGTAATGCCATGATCACCTTGAATAATGGTAATGTGGCTTTGTTGCAAAGAGAAGCCATAGGTACCTCTTTTGGGTTTAGAATTATTGTACTGGATGTTTTAGGTAATGTGGTTTGGTCTAAATTATATAGCCGAGCAGGAGTTGATTATTACCCGTATTCAATGGATATAGATATTGCAGGAAATTTAATGGCGTATGTGGCTGAAATTCCTCAAGGTGGTGGACAAGGTTACCGATTGGTTTTAAAAGTAAATGAATCGGGATCGGTCATTTGGTCAAAAAACTATCAAACACCAAGTATTTGGGGGGCATCTATTTCTGCTTCCAATGGTTCTAGTATTTGCCGAACGGGTCATACCATTTTTAAAATTAATCCGAATGGTAGTGTAGATTGGGCTGTGTCACTTCAACTTCCAAATACGTATGATTATTACGCCCCTGTTGAAGTTGCAGATGGTTTTATTATTTCCACAAAGGTTTCTGGTACGGATGAATTATTATTTGTGAAGCTCGATAAATCTGGTGCTTTACAATGGAATGAAGCTCGAAACATTTTGAATATAAGTGCTACATCAAATAATTTGTTCGGGCTACCTAACGGTAACTTTGTAACCGTGCTTAATCCTACCAATGGAACAAATCCCACTCTAGTGGAATTTGATAGTGATTTACAACCCCAAAAAACAGTGCGAATAGGATTAACGTCTTCTAATTTGCGCATATTAGATTTAATTACCAATGATGCCGATGAAGTTCTTGTTGCTGGTATTCAAAATGGAGTAGTGCCCTCATTAATGCACGGAAAGTTAAGTTCAAATTATGGCGGAGGTTGTTCTATAAATGTTTCGGTAAATACAGGATCATTACCGGTAAGCTCTTCGGTGGTAAACATTCCAGTACAAGATGTGGTGGTGGATGAAGTAACTTCAACCGTTACTACGAATAATATTTTTTATGCTACTAATTTTATTTGCAGTCAAGTGGTAGGTAAACCAATAAACTTAGGACCAGATACGGTATTGTGTAATGATGACTCGTTAGAATTAAATACAAATTCAGTGGTTCAATATGAAACGTATTTGTGGTCTACCGGAGAAACTACGCCTACCATTACCGTAAAAGATTCGGGTACTTATTACCTAACAGCTAAAGGGTTTTGCGACACCTCTACTTATACAGATACCATTAACATTACTAAATCTGAGGTTCCTACTCCCGTTAACTGGCAAGAGTTTATTGATTTGTGTGAAAATGAAAATCCGGTACTGGATGCCGAAGTGCCTAATGGCTCTTATTTATGGGATAATGGAAGTACTGCTCCTCAACTAACCATTTCTCAAAGTGGAACTTACACCGTTACCATAACCGTTGGCAGATGTGCTCAAGAATTTGAATCGGTTGTTAGTTCTTGTGAAAACTTAGCAATTCCCAATGTTTTTACACCAAATGCAGATGGAATCAATGACTACTTTTCGGTAGTTTATGATGGTAATGAAGATTTCCAAATTGAAATTTACAACCGTTGGGGAGTAAAACAATTTACAAGTTCCAAAGCAGGTTTTAGTTGGAATGGTCGAACCATTAGTGGGCAGTTGGCGCCAGTTGGTGTGTACTATTACATTATTACCGTAGGCGAAGAAATTCATAAAGGAGCCCTAACTCTAACTAAATAATCATGGGAATTAAACCATTGTAAGATCCTCAAGTCTTACATTCGGAAATGTCGGATATCCTTGAAAAACAAATATCAGAATTAATTGCGCAGCAGTCTTTTGAGAAGGCTTTTGGGTATATTATGTCTGGTTATAAAAAACGTTTGTACTGGCATATCCGAAATATGGTAAATAGTCATGAGGATGCAGATGATGTGTTGCAAAATACATTCATCAAAATATGGAGGTACTTACCCAAGTTTGAGGGACGAAGTCAGGTCTTCAGTTGGGCATATAGAATTGCCACAAATGAGTCACTGAGTTTTATTGAGAAACGAAAAAGGCAAAATGCCGTAAGTATTGATAACGAAGAAACCGGTGTGGCTAAAACCTTAATGGCAGATGAATATTTTGATGGCGATAAAGCGGAAGCTTTACTTCGTGAAGCGGTTAGCTCTTTGCCAGAAAAACAACAACAAGTATTTACCATGAAGTACTTTGAAGAAATGAAATACCAAGAAATCTCGGAAATATTGGGGACTTCTGTAGGCGGATTAAAAGCCTCTTACCACCATGCGGTAAAAAAGATTGAAGAATTTATAAAAAATAATTCGGGCCATTTAAACCTTTTGAATAATTAGTAATCTAAAGAACATGCACACTTCTGATTTCTACAATAACGAAGAAGATTTTCTTTTTAAAGGAAGCGAAAAACCACCCAAAGGGCTTTCCGTTCCGGAAGGGTATTTTGAAAATTTCGAGCAAAAAATGCTGAAAAAAATCAAAAACTTACCTACGGTAGAAGAAACTGCGGTGG
>CAJXPI010000294.1 GCA_913057875.1 uncultured Flavobacteriales bacterium | reverse complement strand
AATTTAAAGCATACCAAGATTACCACGATACCGAATGGGGATTACCCGTGCATGATGATACCACCCATTTTGAATTTTTAATTTTAGAAGGCGCTCAAGCTGGATTAAGCTGGGCTACCATTTTAAAACGTAGAGATGGTTATAGAAAAGCCTTTGCCAACTTTGATGTTCAAAAAGTAGCTAAATTCTCTCCCGAAAAGATTCAAGAGTTACTGCAAGAACGTGGAATCATTAGAAATAAACTCAAGGTAAATGGTGCAGTTACCAACGCCAAACTTTTTATTGAAATTCAAAAGGAATTTGGTTCCTTTAATGCTTACATCTGGAGTTTTGTTAATAACGCACCCATTATTAATCATTGGACGGATATGTCACAAGTGCCAGCTACAAGTAAAGAAAGTGATACTTTAAGTAAAGACCTTAAAAAACGCGGATTTAAATTTTGTGGTAGCACTATTATGTATGCGCATATGCAAGCCTGTGGATTAGTAAATGATCATACCACAGATTGTTTTAGATATTCCAAATAACCTAACTCCCATCCTTATGACCAAATCCTTACGTTTTCTCTTACTCATCTTTCTATTACATTTTTCAGTAACGGCTCAAGAAATTCAGTATCGAACTTACAATGAATGTATTTCACAAGCTAGACAGTTTCAAAACCAAAATAAAACAGATAGTGCCTTACAGTATTATGATTCTGCCTTTAAGAAAATAAACTGGGTTCCGTATGATTACTTAGCAGCTGGAATTTCGGCATTTATTGCGAATGATTATGATTTGGTAAACGCATATTTAACAAAAGGAATCATTAAAGGTTGGAGTCCTTTTGATATGCAGATTGATTTACTACAGCCCTATTACTCGTCAAAGCAATACCAAAATTTGCTGATTAAATACGATTCTCTTCATAACGTACACTGGAATAGTATAGATACCAATTACGCCAATCAATTACAATCACTGTTTGAAAGTCAGCTTGAGTATAAAAAGAAATTTATTGACCAAAACCTTCCTACTAACGAAATTCTTTTTGGTGATTTTTTGGAGTTAGTCGAATTACATGGATATCCTACCTATGAAAAAGTAGGAGCTTCCTATATAAATGCTTACTTCATTTTGTTGGATCAAAAAAGCACCTATCCTACGCATACTTTTTGGACAAAACTTTTCCCGTACATAGACAAAGAAATTGAAGCTGGTAAGGTTTCTCCAATATTTTACATTCGATTAGAAGAAGAAAAAGATCTTTAAAACTATTTCCCGTTTACGAAATCTTGCAAATAAGAATACTTTTCAGTCAATTCACCATTTTCACAAATAGTAGCTCGTTTCAAAATATCGCCTGCATCACCATTAAATAATTGCGGAATAATCTTATTAACCATATCTCTACCAAAACCCTCAGAAGCTACGGTTGGAAACTCACACGGTAAATTATCTACCGCCATTACCGTAATTGCATCTTCTTGATCAAAAGCCACTTCAGATTCGGAAGCGGCATGGTATCCGTACATGGGTTCAGCAATGGTACTTGGACGGAGGGTTGATGCTACAGGGCCATCAATATCACAGCTAATATCAGCTACCACTTGAATTTTAAAATCAGGTGATTTTGCATCTTCTCGCGTAAAAATAAATGGCGACTCTTCTGCATAAAAGTGTCCGGCAATATATAAGTCGGTTACTTTAGCAAAACGCATAAAGTCAGAATCATATTCTCTATAATTGGTATAGAAATCTTCTCTAGGAAGCTCTTTTCCGTCTTTACGTTTATTGTAGTGCTCTACATTTAACTGCGTATACACGGGTTCATCAAAAGAGTCATTTAAGTATTCCTCCGGACTCACCTTTTTTAATCCCATTAAATCCATTACATCATTCACCCCAGAAGCCACTCTGCCCCCTCCCGTTAACGCAATTTTGATATTAGGCAATTTGGCTTTTTCCAATTCCTTACCCATTTCTTCTAGGCTATGTAATTCTAGAGCAGAACATAAATCAAAAGACTTATGACGTTTTCCCCAAGCTTTGATACCATTATACGCCCCTACTACTCCGGCATAATAACCAAAACCAATAATTCGCATGCCTTTTTCATTCGTCAAACCCTCGTAATCAATCATACGAATGCGTTTCTTCAAAAGGGTTTGCAACAGCGTTCGATTATATGGTTGCTCTTTTGTGGTATGGGAAAAGAAAAAATAGGTTTTATCTTCCACCAACATATCTAAAGGAACTTCTTTTACTCCTATTAAAACATCGGCATCTGTCACCTCCTCTTTTAAGCTAATCCCTAAATCAGAATAGTTTCTATCTTTAAAAGCTCTCACTGAAGATCTCTGGACAAACAACGCTAAATCAGGTAGGTTTTTCTGCACTTCTACACATTGTTTGGGTGTTAGAGGCACACGCATATCGGGTGGATTCTTACCTTCTCTAATAACGCCTACTTTGATCATTTTAATTGGAATTTTTGAGTGAGGTCAAATATAAATTTTCCCAGATAAAAACCTGTATAAATAACCTTGAAAGAATTAACTCTTGCCATTAAAAGTTTCCCTAAGTTATATTGTCTGGAAAGAAAACATTATATTCGATAAACCGTAGCTCTCCTTTTTGGAGCTCTTATTTTTGAAATGTTTTTACTCGCACTAAATACTAAAACATGCTGATTCGCATAAAAAAACTTACTACCACCATATTGGTTCTGACCATTGGATTTTCCATGCTAGAAGTACACGCACAAGATTCAACGAATACCAAACCTCCACTAACTTGGAAATACGACCTGCCCATTTGGGGTAAAAAAGCAGCCGAGCGCGGGTATAAGTTACAACTTCCTTATGGGGTTAATGCCATGTACGTTAATACCATAGTTGGTTTAGATATCAGTAAATTCCGATTAGAAATTGGAGATGGGAAATATCAAGACCTGTCTCTTATACACATCTCCGAGCCCACGAGACTCCTGAGCATCTC
>CAJXPI010000293.1 GCA_913057875.1 uncultured Flavobacteriales bacterium | reverse complement strand
TACACAGAGTAGATCGTCGGCAGCGTCAGATGTGTATAAGAGACAGCCTTTATGGTGTGTCCTAAAACAGTTGAGTTTCCCCAACCTAGGTTATAATGCGCCTTACCTAATTCTAGATTTTCTTTATCCGCTAAAACAACTATTGCTATATGTAATTTGCTCTTTGACAATTTAATTTACTTTCAAAATATGACCTTGTTAAAAAGCAAAAAGGCCCGATTGAAAAAATAAATATACTACCTTTTTAGAAAACATTAATAAAGGTAGGTTTTATCCATGTTCAAACTTGTATAATTCCTATGGGTTAATCCGTAATACGCTCTCCTCTATGAGGTTTTAGGGCATCACGTACCATAATCATTTGCTGCTCTGAAACCATCATATAGGCAATGGAGTATGAGTCGTTAATTTTATGAACTCCGGTTTCGGTAAGACTCAAGTTTTCTTTTTTTATAAATTCTTCCAAGTGAATTCTATGATGTTCTGAAATGGGTAAGGCGTCTTTTCCTCTAAAATCCCATAATAGCTTAATGTATGATGCCATTTTCTTTTTTTTATGCAAATGTAATTACCCTTGAGGTTAGGCATTTTGAAAATTTAATTAATTTTAACCTACATTTCTGGTTCTTCAAGTCAATACTATGCAAATAAAAATCAATGCTTTATTTATTTTAGGTTTCATAAGTCTTTTTTCACTCCCATTGTACGCTAGTGAAAATACAGCGAGTAAAAGGATGTTTATGCCTACCTCAGGATATGATACAAATGCATTTAATCCTGCCTTTATACAAAGTGCCAATGGTTTGTTTAATGTGCATTTTGGCGGATATACTCAGTTTAGGTACAACGCAACCTTTCTTCAAAATATGCCTGACTCCATGGAGGTAGTTCCGCGAGGGTATAATTTAGCGCGTACGCGCTTATTTTTAGAAGGTGATGTTACGGATCAGTTTTATTACCATTTAAGAGCAAATATCAATGGTTCAAATAACTTGGAACTAATGGTGGCGTATTTGCAATGGAATTTTAAGAACCCTAAGATGAGTTTACGAATGGGGAAACAATTTATGGCTTTAGGAAGAGAGGATTGGATCTTGCCTCAAGAGCTTGCGTCTATTGATTTTTCTGCCCATGATTTCACATTTGCTATTTGGACGTCTTTTGGCTTTCAGTTTCACCATAATATCAATAAAAACCTAAGATACTGGATTGGCTTAGGAAACGGAGCTTATGGAGCACGTAGGTCATTTCCGGATCCTAAAGACTCTGATTTTGCAGTTACCACGAGATGGGAATGGAATATTAACGGCAGTGATTGGAATAAATACGATGATATGTTAGGTAGAAAAGGTTGTGATTTTGGAATGTTGCTAGGTCTTGGTATTGGAAATAATACACGCTTCAATCCAGAGGCATTAAAAACGGATTCTAAAAATGCCACCCAGATGAATTTAGACTATACCATCTCGGGTAATGGGTATCAGTTTTTTGCACAAGGCTCAATGACTAATCTAAAATATGACTCACCTCAGGCCGGTAAAGAAAATACGGTATATGGATTGTATTCTACTTTCGGGTATTGGTTTACTAAAAAGTTGTTTGCTTATGGGCGGTTTGATTATGTGGGAAGAGGAGATAGAGTGGGTTATACCGAAGATTATGCTTCACCAGGTGTGGGTGCTTCTATTTACCCCTTTACTTTTAGTAATCGTATTCGCTTTACCTTAGAATACAATTTTTTAGGAGCGACCATAACCAATACCATTGTTGAACCTGATGGGCAATTAGGGGTGATTGCTACACCTTATGGCGGACAACAATCTATTCGGTTTCAAGCTCAATTTGGTTTCTAATTGGAGTCAAAAAAAAGGAGTTGGTTAGACCCCTCTTTTTTGTGAATATTTTATTACTTAATATCATCTACAATTGCTTTTCCTAAAACTTTAGCAGATTGTTCGTAGGTTTGAGAAACTCTATTAACATAATCTAGCTTGGTAACTTTAGAATTGCTTACATAAACTTTATCTAATTTATAAGTCGCTATTTCTTCTCTTGTTTGCGTATTAATAAACGTATATGTAGAGAATAAATAACATGGAGTACTGAGGTTTACTCCTGGCCATAATTGCGTGGAAGTTACCACTAAAGTAATCTCAGAATCCGGGAATGATCCGCCTTGAATTTTCCCTTTTTTCGTAAATTCATTAAAGTTGGTTAAAAAACGAGGTTCGTAAGATTCAGATCTTCCAGAAATCCATTGTTCTGCAAATTCATCTCCTTTACCGGATTTCTTTTTGTTTAATTTATCTACTCTTGAATTCACGTAATCCTCTTCAGACTCTTTATTTTTGTTAATGGTCATTCCATCATACTTAAATTCAATATTTAAAGTCTTTTGTCCTTCTAAAAAGGTGAAATTTCCTTTTTTAACAGGTTCTTGAGCTAATGCGCCTCCAAAATATAAAAATCCAAGAGTTACTAATAGGCTAATTTTTTTCATTGTTTAAGTGTTTTTAAATTAAGCCTCGAAGCTATTAAAAATCCGCACAGAAAAAAATGCTGTTCTATTTTTTTATAGTGAATCTGCATGTAATCCAATATTGTTTCCGGCCGGATCAATAAAAAATGCAGTAAAACCATGTTCTCCGACATCCATTTCAGGAATGGTCACTCGGCCACCCGCTGTATTGATTTTATCAACTACTGTTCTTAAATTGGGATTGGCATTTAAGTAAATCACGCTACCATGCACACCCGGAGAATGATTTGGGCTTTTAGCCAAAGCACCATTCGCAAGTCTGTTACCCGGATTCCATGGAAAAAATGCCATTTCAGTGTCATCCATCATTGAAGTTTCCATGGTCACATCAAAAATGGTTTCGTAAAAGAGTTTAGATTTTTGCATACTTAGGGCAGGAATTTCAAACCAATTGATACTGTTTCTGTCTCTTATACACATCTCCGAGCCCACGAGACTCCTGAGCATCTC
>CAJXPI010000292.1 GCA_913057875.1 uncultured Flavobacteriales bacterium | reverse complement strand
AGATGCTCAGGAGTCTCGTGGGCTCGGAGATGTGTATAAGAGACAGCCATAATATCCACCATACCCTGGACTGCTATTGGTCGTATATCCCATTTTTTGTTGCACCTGTCCAATTATGGAAACATATAAATCCGGATTATCGGTCTTTTTATAACCAAGTAATTCTAAATACTGTTCGGTTAAGGATTTTAGACGACTTGCACCTGGTCCCATTAATGAGTCAGCCCCAGGTAAATAATTATACGTTTTATACTGACCAAAATCAGCCGTTCTATCGTAATCAGAAATTATGGTAAACGTACTCGTACATGCGGTAAAAACAAAAGCACTTAACAGTATAACACATATTCTTAGGCCTAACTTCTTCATTGTATAATTTTTTATAGTATACGGATTAAAAGAGAAATTGTTTTAATCGGTTTAATTTATTGTTTCTTTAAGAACGGTTAGAACCTGGTCTATTTCTTCTTTGGTGTTTTCCTTACAAAAGGAAAAACGAATAGACGCGCCTGTTATTCCCAAAGTATTTAAAACGTGCGATCCGGAAGCGGCTCCAGAGCTACATGCGCTACCACCTGAAACATAAATACCCTTCAAATCCAATTGAAACAACACCATGTCATTATTGGCATCTGAGAAATTGACATTTACTACGGAGTTCACGGAGTTTTCAATATCACCACTCCTTCCATTAAAACTAGCAGTAGGAAAATGCGTATGGATTTGAGAAATGAAATACTTTTTCAATTCCAGTACGGTGGCGTTGATTTCCGCCATTTCGGATAAAGCTATTTCTAGCGCTTTAGAAAAACCTATTATACCTACCAAGTTTTCCGTCCCTCCTCTAGCTTCACGCTCTTGTTTACCTCCATTTGACTGCGGAGTAAGTGAGATTCCTTTTTTTCGATACAAAAACCCATTGCCCTTTGGCCCGTGAATTTTATGCGAAGAACACGAAGCTAAATCCACGGTCAGTTCGGACAAGTTTATTGGGAAATGTCCTATACTTTGCACCATATCCGTATGGAAAATAGAGTCGAATTCTCTACATAATCCCCCTACTTTTTGAACATCCAGTATATTACCAATTTCGTTATTTACATGCATCAAACTCACTAGAGAATTAGGATGTTGCTGCAATAACTCTTTTAAGGAGGAATAATCCACATCACCATTACTTTGATGTTTTACGTAAAAGACATCAATACCAAAAAGTTTTTGCGCTTTTTTGATGCTATCAACGATGGCTGGATGTTCAATAGGGGAAGAAATAATAGATTTTACTTTACCCGATTCAACAACTCCTAAAATGGCTAGATTATCAGCTTCCGTACCACCAGAAGTGTAAATCAACTCCCCCGCTTGACAGCCCATAAGCTTTGCCACTTGACTTCTAGCAGCTTCGATAGCCGCTTTTGATTTTCGACCTAAAGCATGAGAGCTAGACGGGTTTCCATCTAGCTCCATAGCTTCAACAATAGCCTGTTTAACACGAGGTTCAATGGCTGTGGTAGCCGCATTATCAAAATAAATGGGCACAGTCATAATTAACGAGTTTCTCTAATGATTTCTTTCATATCAGAGATGAGCTTTTCAGCTAGTACCTCTGCTGTGGTTTGATGTTCACTTTCAGAATAAATACGGATAATTGGCTCCGTATTAGATTTTCTTAGGTGTACCCATTCCTTATCGAATTCAATTTTTAAACCATCCTCTGTATTGATGGGTTGGTTCTTATACTTTTTCTCTACCAGACTTAAGATTTTGTCTACATCAATTTCATCGGTAAGACTAATCTTATTCTTAGAAATATGATAGTTTGGATAAGATGCTCTTAAAGCAGATGCTTTTGTATCTTGCTCTGCCATGTGGGTTAACAACAAAGCTATTCCAACTAAAGAATCTCTTCCGTAATGCAATTCAGGGTAAATTACTCCTCCGTTACCTTCACCTCCAATTACTGCATTAACTGCTTTCATTTTATTAACAACATTCACTTCCCCTACGGCAGAAGCGTGATGTTTCTGGCCGTATTTTTCAGTCACATCTCTTAACGCACGTGTAGAAGACATGTTAGAAACCGTATCTCCCTTTGTTTTACTTAACACGTAATCAGAAACAGCTACCAATGTATACTCTTCTCCAAAAACTTCTCCTGTTTCACTAACTAAAGCCAAACGGTCAACGTCAGGATCTACTACAATTCCTAAATCATAAGAAGAAGATTTAATCTCCGAAATAATTTCAGTTAGGTTTTCTGGAAGTGGTTCTGGATTATGAGGGAATTTACCGTTTGGTTCACAAAACAGTTTTTTCACCTCTACACCCAGAGCGTCCAGTAATTGAGGAACAAAAATACCTCCCGTAGAATTCACCGCATCCAGTACTACCTTATAGCCTTTACTACGAATAGCATCTGCATCAACTAATGGCAAATCCAAAATTTGTTGAATATGCACCGCACCAAAGTCTTCCACCTTTTGCAGGCTTCCTAAACTATCTACCTCAGTAAAAACAACCTCATCCTTGTCGGCAAGTTCTAAAACGTCAGTTCCATCTTGCGAACTAATAAATTCTCCTTGATCATTTAAGAGTTTTAATGCATTCCATTCTTTTGGATTATGACTAGCCGTAATAATTATACCACCAATGGCTTTGTAATAAGGCACAGCAACCTCCACCGTTGGTGTAGTTGATAAGCCTAAGTCAATTACATTAATACCTAATCCTTGTAATGTGGAACAAACTAGGTTAGAAACCATTTCACCCGAAATCCGGGCGTCTCTACCGACCACCACAAAGGGTGTCTCATTATCTGACTTTTGCATTAACCAATAGCCAAAAGCCGATGTAAATTTAACTACATCTATAGGTGTTAAACCTTTATCTGGTTTTCCACCAATGGTACCTCTAATACCAGAAATTGATTTTATAAGGGGCATTTACGTTTTATTTTAGTCGGCAAAGATATATACAATATCAAGTGAAAATTCATGTTATATCAAAGT
>CAJXPI010000291.1 GCA_913057875.1 uncultured Flavobacteriales bacterium | reverse complement strand
ATCTAAATATGTTTATACCTCTTTTTTGAAAGGAAGAGATGTTGGGATTCTTGAAGGGAATGAACTTATTGTCAGTGAAAAGAAAAAACAAATTGTGGTGCTAAAGCCTTTTGTTTGGCTTTATGATCGTCTTGATTCGGAATTAGTACCGGTTATGATTGGGGTAAATAAAGGCGCTCAATATAAAGTTGGTCACTTATTCGATTCTCCTTTTGATAGTTCATCTTTTAAAAATGGTATTTTGTATTTGTATCATGACTCTTTGGATTTTCAGGTAATTGGTGTGAAAAACACATTTTATGAAAATGGAGTAGTTGTTGGAGAAACTCATTCTGAAATTGCAATTCATGTGTCTGATGTAGATTACAATTCACATGGACCTCAATGGCTGTCTCCTGGTTTGATTCCATTGCTGCCAAATGTTATATCTGTTGATTCTCTTACGGTTCATGTAAATCCAGGAGATACATTAGCTTTTGAGATGCAATTTGCAGATAGTAACCTAGATGATAGTTTGTCCCTTTTAGGCGGGCCGTCAGCGGGTATGTTTTATGATACCTCCGGAATTAATCCATTACATATTGTGGTTCATGGTACGGCTCCATTAAGAGATACCACTTTGGCAGTTTTCTTTATAATTTCTGATTCTGTTTGTTCGGATAAGGATTATTATGGCACCTATTTTATTAAAGTAGGAACTGGGGTAAGTACTGGGTCGGATATCATAAAGAATGAATTGGTGGTTTTCCCTAATCCGGCAGGAAAAGTGGTTTTTGTGAAAGGGTTGTTGAAACCCACTAATTATTCCCTGTTTGACATGTCGGGTAAATTGCTTCTCCACGGATTGGTTTCTGATTCGCAAGAAATACCCTTAGTCGGATTTAAGAGGGGAATGTATATTTTACAAGTTGAAGAAAGTAGATTCAAACTCTTAGTGGAGTAGCCAAAAGGTTTAATTGCATTCACATTAATTCTGATTTATTTACCCTTTTTAACATGCAGAAACAAAGTGTGTTAAACATAAATAAATGCTAGTCTGAAGTCTTTAGGTAGAACTTACGTTTGGGTAAATTTTTACTTATGCGTTACATTTTTACCTTAGCTCTATTAGCTTCAGTCCTATTTTTATTTTCATGTACTCCGGATTCTAATTCCACCGAAACTACTGATTATGTGTATTCTGATTCTGTGTTTTATGGTGAGAACTTATTAATCAAAGATGAGTTATCGTATTCTGGAGTTGATTTTGGGCTTTTGGCGTTTGTGCCTACCAATGGAGACTTAGTGGTTAAGATCACTAAGAAAAGTGGTGGTAATTGGAGAGTGGTGAATACTTCAATTAATAATTGGGCTATTTCTAATTTTGATGCGGCAACAAATAGTCAGGTGTTTAGTTCCATTGAACCCGATCATTGGTGTCATCTGCACTTAGAAATTCCGCATGGAACGTTTCAGCTCGACTATTTTGAAGAAGATGATGTGGATCCCACTTATAGTAAGGAGATTGAAATCAATTGATTACTTTCCTAGCGGAAATAGCTCCAGTGCGTTTTGAGTAGTGGCGGCAGCTACTTTTTCAATTTTAATCCCTTTCATTTGAGCAATTTTATCGGCTACAATTGGAATGTACTGGCTCTCGTTTCTTTTTCCACGATAAGGAGTAGGGGCCAAAAATGGTGCGTCCGTTTCCAGTACCAAATGAGCTAAATCAATATGTGGAATTACTTTGTCTAACCCTCCATTCTTAAAAGTGGCTACTCCTCCAATTCCAAGTTTAAATCCCCCATAATTGATAACGCGTTGAGCTTGTTCTAGGTTTCCAGTAAAGCAATGCAAAACTCCGGTTAATGAATCATCATTATGCTGATCTAATACCTCAAAAATCTCGTCAAAACTATCACGTGCATGAATAGCAATAGGTAATCCATGTGTTTTGGCTAGCTCAATTTGAAAAGCAAAAGCGTCTTGTTGTTGTTTCAAAAAGGTTTTGTCCCAATACAAGTCAATACCAATTTCACCAATAGCGATGTATTTCCCTTTTTCGGCTTCTTCTTTAACAATGGCTAGTTCTTCCTCAAAATTTTCCTTTACATCGCTCGGATGTAAGCCAATCATAGGGTAGCAATTTTGCGGGTATTTAGCTACCAAATTATTCATGCTAGCCACAGTGCTACTATCAATATTGGGTAAATACATTTTGGTAACCCCACTTTCAATGGCGTTTGAAATGACTTGGTCAATATCCGCTTCAAATTTGTCTAAATACAAATGAGCGTGCGTATCAATAAATTGCATGGAATTACTTTTTGTCGTAGACCTCGTTGGTTTGTTCTACAAATGTCAAAATTTCTTCAGTACCCGATTTGTTTACCGAAGAAGTGTAAAATCTAGGAGGAAGCTCTTCCCAAATTTCTAGCATTACTTTTTCGTAATGCTTCATATTCTTAGAAAACTTGGTTTGGTTGAGTTTGTCTGTTTTGGTAAAAACCATCACAAATGGAATCCCATTTTCACCCATCCACTCCATAAACTCCATATCTACCTTTTGAGGATCTAGTCTGGAATCTAGTAAAACAAAAGTGCAAAGTAGGTTTTCACGTTTGTCTAAATAATCACGTAAAAATGACTGAAACTCCGCACGAACTGTTTTCGAAACTCGGGCATATCCATATCCTGGTAAATCAACTAAATACCATTCATTGTTTATCTTGAAATGATTGATTAGTTGCGTTTTTCCCGGTTTTCCAGAAGTTTTTGCTAAACTTTTATGATTGGTTAACGCGTTGATCAACGATGACTTACCTACGTTTGAACGCCCAATAAAAGCGTATTCAGGCATGTTGGGCTCCGGACATTTGGTATAGTCCGTGTTACTCATTACAAATTTTGCGTTTTTAACCCTCATGCGTTATGTGTTGGTCTTGTTCTAACTAGAAATTTTTGACTGGTCCCGTCTTCCAACTTCCGTCTTCGGACTCCCGTCTCCTAGATCTGTCTCTTATACACATCTGACGCTGCCGACGATCTACTCTGTGTAG
>CAJXPI010000290.1 GCA_913057875.1 uncultured Flavobacteriales bacterium | reverse complement strand
ACGAGATGCTCAGGAGTCTCGTGGGCTCGGAGATGTGTATAAGAGACAGCTAAGTAAGGAGCAAGTTTACTATATATTTCCTCATTGAGCAACCCTAAATCGACCAACTGATGGGTCCTTTTAAACTTTTTTGTAAAATCTCGGTAATCTTGAATAGTAATTGCCATATTCCAAGTTATATAAGGATGCTTTACCATCTCAGGTGCCGTACTGGAATTTATTTGAAATTTCTTCACCATAGAAGAATCCACCCATACAAAAGAACGAATTTTCTGCACCGTTTCCGGACGCATTCTTTCAATTTCATACAACTGATTAACAGAATGAAAACCTCCTAATTTATCGCGATACCAAATAATCTGACGGGCATAATAACTTCCTATTCCTCTTAACTTTTTTAACTCCGCAGTATCTGTAGTATTTAGCTCTATCCACATACTATCTATAGCGAAGACCCTCGTATTACTAGGGGCCGTAATCTTTCTCTCTGCATACTTTGAATAAGAATTTTTGGATAAGGAATCAGGCAACAGAATAAAAGGCTCCATTTTTCTAAATAAATCATCATTGATGACAAAGAGTTTATTGACATCTCGTTTAACTTTAAATTCGGCTCCAGAATTTACATATTTCTTAATACTTTCGGCTTGTTTAGAAGACAACCCAAAATTCTCCCAGACCGAAAAATCTTTGGTATTCGGATCAAAGTGTATAGGATTCCAAACTAAACGCAGCTCTTTTGAGTCTGATCTAATTTTCTTTTCGGAAGCAAACTTCTTCTTGCTATTCAAAATTTTTGTTCCTTGTATTTCCTTTCGCTTTTCTACACGAAGAATAGAATCTTCTTTGATGAGTGCCAGCAACAATTTGTCCTCTGTTGGGTTCGGATTTTCGTATTTCGGAACAAACAAAGGTACAGCTAACTGAATTAAGGCAGTCACACTTATTAGAAACGTAAGTACAACAATTCCGTTCCGTTCTCTTTTGTTAAAGGTAAAAAGATCCTTCCAAGTTCCATTCATAGCAATTGCCTTTGAAATTAAAACTTGTGAAGATTAGGGGAGCTTTAAATTAATCTACACAATAAGTTCCGTACTAAATAACGAAATTAATATGTAAAAAAAAAGCTCTTTTTTAGGAGCCTTCAAAATTCAATTTATTTAAACTGCTGTATTACACCTGTTCGCACTTTTTCCATGTACACCCTAAGATCTTCTCTAACCTCATTCGACATAATTAGTAATCCGATTATATTCGGGAATGCCATAGCCAAAATCATCATATCTGAAAAATCAATTACCGCATTCATAGAAGTTGAAGCTCCAATAACTACAAAAATCAGAAACAATCCTTTATACGTGTTTTCAGACCATTTCTCCTCTCCAAATAAATAAGTCCATGCCTTTAATCCGTAATAAGACCAAGAAATCATCGTTGAAAAAGCAAACAAGAAAACGGCAGCTGCTAATACTAATGGAAACCACGAGAAAGCGCTTTCAAAAGCGGCTGAAGTCAATTGAGCCCCTTCTAGTCCGGCATTTTGATATTGCCCAGTAATAATTATTACCAAGGCGGTCATGGTACATATAACCACGGTATCAATAAACGGCTCTAATAAGGCAACAAATCCCTCACTAACAGGCTCGTTCGTTTTTACAGCCGAATGGGCAATTGCAGCTGAACCTACACCCGCTTCGTTAGAAAAAGAAGCTCTCTTGAATCCTGTCATTAGTACTCCAACGAACCCCCCACCTATAGACTCGGGAGAAAAAGCACCTTGAATAATCAACCCAAAAGCAGATCCAATTTGATCGTAATTCATCCCCAAAATTACCAGGGCTGACAATACGTACAATACGGCCATAAATGGCACTATTTTTTCGGTAACTTTTGCAATACTTTGAATTCCTCCAATAATCACCACTCCAACCAAAACAGCCATGCCCACTCCAAAAAGGAATCCTCTTCCTTCTAATACTGAAAATTGACCAGCCATCTGGGCAAAAGCTTGATTGGACTGAAACATATTTCCTCCACCAAAAGATGCCAATACCGCCAGAATAGCAAATAGGATTGCCAATGCTTTTCCTAGATTAGCCATATTACGTTTATTCAACCCTTTGGTAAGATAGTACATTGGACCACCCGAAATGGTTCCATCTTCATGCACGTCTCTATACTTTACACCTAGGGTGCACTCAGTAAATTTCGTTGACATTCCAAGTAATCCAGCCACAATCATCCAAAACGTTGCTCCTGGGCCACCTATCGTTATAGCCACAGCTACACTCGCAATATTACCAAGACCAACAGTTGCTGAAAGCGCAGTGGTTAAAGCCTGAAAATGGGATACTTCTCCCTTGTCATTAGGGTCGTCAAACTTGCCTTGAATCAATTGAATGGAATGTTTAAATCCCCTAAGATTTATAAAATTCATCTTAAAGGTAAAAAATACCGCTCCAAAAACCAACCAAACCACAATAAACGGGACATCTGCTCCTATGTCAATTCCCATTAATTTTAAAGGGTCTGCAAAAAAGAACATGGCTAAAAAATCAACCACTGGTGCAAACATAGAGTCAATTACCTCTCCAACGTTTTGAGGTTCATTCGCATTGGTTTCTTGCGCCACAAGATTTACTATACTAGCAAAAAAGGCACCTATTAAAGTGAGAGATCTCTTCATGAAATTGGTTTATTTTTCAAATATAGTTATCTACCCTTTATATGGAAGAAAAAGAAAGAAACTTCGCTAGATTTAACCTTGAAAATCTTGTATTTGTTTCAAAGCCTCCCCAATTCCCTTTTCTACATTTAAAGGTTTTTGGTCTCCAACATTTAGTCCTTCCAATTTTAGACAGGAATTTATTGGACGCAACTCCGCTCCGCTCAAAGATTGCGAGTTTACAGGAGAAATCAAATTTGAATCATTTCCAGTACACCTAGCTATTGCACAAGCAAACTCGAACACGGAAAATTTTTGGCTACCTCCAATATGAAAAATACCGTGAAGTGAATTTTCCATAATATTTGCGGTTCTGTCTCTTATACACATCTCCGAGCCCACGAGACTCCTGAGCATCTCGTA
>CAJXPI010000289.1 GCA_913057875.1 uncultured Flavobacteriales bacterium | reverse complement strand
AGACAGTTTGGAAGGTGTTTCGCAAGCGACCGCTTCATTCTCGCTCTCCATGCTCTTTTCCCTCCGGGAACGCAATTCCGAGCTTCACTCAGACTAACACTGCCCAAAAGGTTAACCTTAACAATAACTTTTATTCATAATTCCATGAGGCTTAATAACTGAGATATCCTTAACCAACCTAATTTCTACATCCCTTTATTTTCAACTCCATCATACATCCAGATTTCCACTTCCGGATCCCATCGAAAATATACCGTAGTCCAATCGCTTAATTCCAATCGCACGCCATCTTCTTTGTAATACGTGCCATGGTAAGGAATAAATGTAATTTCTAATCGGTTCTCTACAAGGGTAGATTTTCTAATTTCTACCTGAATCAATTTCCATCCGTTTTTACGGTAGTACTTCTTAAAATTCTTATCGGTTAGCACTTGAACAGGTCTGCCATTAATGGAATCTGGAATGTTTTTTACAAAAGGAGATTCTTGAATGTATAACACTCTAAAAGCTTCATCTCCTAATGCGTATTTGGTATAATATTCCGTGATCTGTTTCTCAAAAATCTCTAATCCACGTTGATACGCCCAATCTGGAGTATCTGTTTGACTACATACGTTTCCAGTAACAAACCACACGAAAACAACCACTATTTTAATCCTTTTCCACATGATATCGCTTTCGGACTACAACTCCTTTTTCATTAAAATATTCTGTGTATTGGATTTTGCTTTTTTTGTCATAGGTTATCCTGTATATCATTGTATGATTTTCTGTTCGATATTTTGAATAGGTACGTATCTTACCATTTTCCCAATATTTCACCTCATCATATACAGCTTCAATTCTAATTGGGTTAAGCCCGATAGAATCCCCGTTTAATTGAAAATGAGTAGGGCATTTCCCTGTTAAATTTTCAACGGTAACCCGTGATGAAAAACAACACATGCAAAAACATTCTTCCTCATCATCTCTAGCTACCAGATTAAAATTCCAAGTAAGTAAATCCACTTCCTCGATAGTTAACAAGGTGCTACCGCAACAATTTAGGGATAGCTCAAAATGAAAAACTAAAGAATCGCCTAGGGTATCCATGGCACTTATGGTATTTAAAAACTGGTAGGGGTCCGTTTCTTTATCGCATTCCGATAAATCGTAGGACAACAGTTTCAACCCATTCGCATAGGCTTCTTTGAACACTTCTGATTCCTCATCAATGAAATGGCCTCGGGGCAAAACTTCATTCTCCCAAGCTGAATCGTAGTAGATTTCTTGTGCGCATAGTTTTCCGCCCAATAAAAAAGCCATTAGAAATACGACTACTTGGCTTTTATTCATTAGTGGATGGGTATTGTTGTTCTTTTTCCAATTTGGTTTCTTGGATGTGCTTAAACACTTTTTCCTGTTCCACTCCTCTGCGGTAGGTAGAAATTCCATACCATAATAAACCCACAGAAATTGTTAATGAGATTAATCCTAAAAAGGCTAATAAAACAACGGATAAAATGACACTAGCAAAAATGATGAGAACCCCTTGGTCTTTATTCTTTTCGTAATTTAAAGAGTCACCAGATTTATGATCACCAGTAAAAGCCATTTTTCTTGCCATTTCCGCTAATTCGGCCTCCCTATCTTTTTCAAAATTTTCACACTTATTCTCAAAATCAGCATGTTCCATGGTCAAAGAACAAACAATCCCTTTTTTCATGGTATGTTCTCTTTTAGTACAGATTAAGCAATGTTCAAGGTATTCTTGTCTGGTCATCTTGCAGAATTAAAGTTGCGTAACAAATATATACACTCCCGTAAGTTTAAGGCATCCTCCAATTCAAATAAGCAAGAAAACCGAAAGCCAAAACCCAAATACCCACAGGCTGAAAAGTATCATTACCATAAGTTAATACAGTTCTAATTTCTGAAGATGGATAAAGAATTTGGTCTAAATCAGCTGGAATTAAAGCATAAATTAGGGTGACTAAAACAACACCCCAAAATGCTTCTTTTACCGTAGCGTCTTTCAAAAACATGGAATAAACAAACAAAGTTATTGCATAAACAACCGTAAGCAGGATAGAAAAATAGCTATGAAAAAAATCGGGTAATATCAGCTCGATTCCCACCAAAACTAGTGAAACCAGTACATTTAATCCTAAAGGCAGAATTAAATAATACAATAAATGTTTGCTGTCTTTTGGCATATTAATTATTCCTTAGCCCCATGCTCTTTTGCCGTGGCTATCCACATTTCAGATAACTCTTTGGGATCAGCACCCAATGAACGGGCTAATTGTAAAGCAATATTCATTAGTAAAACGGTTCCTGTTTGATAATCATCTAAGGTTTGCAGATGGCTAAATTCCAATTGCAGTTTCGAATTTAAAAGCTCCTCATGTTTTTGGGTAAATACACATGGATCTTGAATTCCATGAGTAATGTTAGGATTAGTGAATTCATCCATCCATTCCGCACCTATTTTGTGCATCAAAGTTTCTGCCGAGTCGGTTCCACTCTTTCTCCATTCTTTTAAAGTAGCAGTATCGCCCGATTCTGATAATCCCGTATCCAGTAAAAACTCAAAAGCCATATCGGCTAGGTTTTGCATTAATTCTACATAGAAATCTTGCGCTTCTTCATAGCTTCCAGTTGCTTGTCCTTTTAGGTAATCACCTACTTTTACTTGAGGTAAATCTACTACTTCAGGACATCCTTCTAAACACGGAAATTTTTCTCCATGATACACATACGCCACTTCATTGCTTTGCAATTGCCGTCCTAATGGGTATAATCTGCATGCTAAGGGTCTACCTTCATGCACACTGCATCCAAACCCTTCTACGTATTGCGAGCACGCCTCTTGATCTTTCCAGCCTTTTGCTCCGTTAAACTTTAAGCTTATGCCTAAGTTGTCCGTATACAATTCTCTGAATTCTTTACTAGAAATCTTCTTTTCTTGCGCTAGCGCGTACAATTCCCATGGATTGATGTAAATCAGTTTTCCATGACAACAGGTTCCAGTACGTGAGCACGTTAAGGGCAAAACACTTTCTGGTGATAACGTAGTTGTTTTCATGTACTGGAATTGAGATTTGACGCAGTTTAATTTCCTAC
>CAJXPI010000288.1 GCA_913057875.1 uncultured Flavobacteriales bacterium | reverse complement strand
ACGAGATGCTCAGGAGTCTCGTGGGCTCGGAGATGTGTATAAGAGACAGAGACACCTTTCGAGCAAAAGTGGCAGAAGAAGCTATTTTGTATGGAGCCAATTTGATAAATGATATTTCAGGGGGATCGATAGAATCAGAAATATGGAGAGTTGCAGCAATAAACAAAACGCCCTATATAGCTATGCACATGCAAGGAAACCCGCAAAACATGCAGGATAAACCTCAATATAAAAATGTGGTAGAAGAAATAATTTTTGATTTCTCTAAAAAACTTAAGGAAATGAAAAAAGCGGGTCTAGTGGATATTATAATTGATCCCGGATTTGGATTTGGAAAAACAATTTCGCACAATTATGAATTGCTGAAGAATCTGGAAGCCTTTAAACTCCTTGGATTGCCAATTTTAGTTGGTTTTTCACGAAAATCAATGATCTACAATTATTTAGAATCTACCCCAGAAGAAGCACTAAATGGGACTTCGGTATTAAATACCATTGCCCTTCAAAATGGAGCTGATGTTTTACGAGTTCATGATGTAAAACAAGCTAAAGAAACTTTACGATTACTTCAAAAAGTTACCAACCCTAATCTGTAATGGCTACAGAATATTCGCTAATATTGTCAGCAATGAGCAACTTTCTCTTTATTACAATTCGGTGGTTAGATGTTTTAGACATCGTCTTGGTAGCTTTATTTGTTTCCTATTTCTACTCGTTAGTGCGAGGTACCGTAGCTATGCGGATTTTAACAGGACTCATTGCCGTTCTGATTTTTTGGAGAATTACGTTAGCATTACACATGGAATTAGTTGCTGACCTAATTGGCACCTTTATAGGTGTGGGAGCAATCTCATTTGTTATTATTTTTCAACCAGAACTTAGAAAACTACTAATTCGATTAGGATCGAATCGCTTAGTGTTTGATTTAAATTCAAAGGGATGGTTTAAAATTAGCAAGGACCCTTTAGCAGCCTCACCTGCTACCAAGGAAATTCTAAAAGCGGTTAATCAAATGTCTGCCTCTAAAACAGGTGCCATTATTGTTCTCAATAACGATTCCGATCTTGAAGGCATCATAGAAACCGGCACCCCCATTAATGCAACCATTAGCACCGAATTGCTAACTTCAATTTTCTTTAAAAACAACGCCTTGCACGATGGAGCTATTATTATTTCGAAAGATAAAATAGTGGCCGCTGGCTGCATTCTCCCCAATAGCGACCGAAAGGACTTGCCAAAATCATTCGGTTTACGTCATCGGGCAGTAATCGGATTAAGTGAGACCTCCAACGCCTATATTATTTTAGTTTCTGAAGAAACGGGGAAAATAATGAGCGTGCATCAAAATAGATACCGTTCAAATATCCGTATTGAAGAACTTAAATCAGAAATCCAACAATTGGATTAATTGTTTTGAGATTCAAACTTCTTGATTAAATCTTCATCTGACATTCCTAAATTAGCGATACTCATCTTTGCTTGTTCCGCTAGAACATGATTGGGATATAAGTCAATCAGCATGGTGTATTTTGCCTCAGCCAACCCAAACTCCTTGGTATAGGTATCGTAAATGAAACCCTGTAAATAAATTGCCTCCGCTCTTTTTTGATATTCAGTATACCTTTGTTCCACTAGAGAATAAAAATGTAAAGCAGATTTAAAATCCTCAATATTTACAGACTCATTCCCGGCCTTAAAACTCATTTCTGGTGTTCTCGCATCATTTGGAAAAATTTCAGAGTAATTGGCGTAAAAATCGATTACTCTTTTTCTTAATGCCATTGCTTTCTCTCCACTAGAAGATGCCAATTCACTTTCGGTTTTTTCAATATCCTTTATTAATTGCTTCGCAGCGTCCTCTTCAGTAAGGGTCGATTTTTCAAGAGCAACGGTCTCTGGTACATTATTAACGCCTCCAGTTTCTGAACAAGCAAAAATAACACACGCAACAAAAATTAGTCCGGCATATTTAGTTTGACCTAATCCATTTTTTTTCATTATCTAACTCGTTTTGAAAATTTCATTTTATATGCAGGGTCAATTTTTCCATTAGAAATTTTAGTCAATTTTTTAGACAGGAACTTCTTTTTTAACGGAGAAACTAAATCTGGAAATAGCACTCCTTCAATATGATCATATTCATGTTGAATAATCCGTGCCGCAAGTCCAGAATAGGTCTCTTCTTTTAAGACCCAATTCTCATCATAGTATTCAATAACAACTGTTTCCTTTCTAATTACATCTGCATTTACGCCTGGAATGCTTAAGCATCCTTCTTCAAAGGCCCATTCCTCGCCTTTTTCCTCTAAAATAATGGGGTTAATAAATACCTTTTTAAAAGACTCCAATTCCTTGGATTCCTCTTTGGTAATATCTTCCATATCGGCAAATGGTGATCCATCTACAATAAAAACACGAATGGCTAATGCCACTTGTGGAGCAGCTAAACCTACTCCACTGGCATTATACATGGTCTCAAACATGTTTTTGATCAATTCCTTAGTGGGATAATCCTCTGCTATTTCTTCGGTTTCCTGTCGTAATACTGGATGCCCGTAACCTACAATTGGTAATATCATTGATTTTCTAAATATGCCTGCAAAATTAAAGTAGCACTTACCTTATCCACAAGTCCTTTTTGCTTATTTCTTCTATCACTTTTTTTAACCCCCCCAGAAATCATTGCTTCCATAGCTAATTTAGAGGTAAATCGCTCATCTTGACGGTGTACAGGAATTAGTGGAAAGATTTTATGTAGCACCCGAATGAGCTCCAATATATTCACTTCTATTGCTGAGTCTTCTCCACTCATCCTTTTTGCCTGTCCAATTACAAAGCCATCCACTTTTTCAGAACCAACAAGTCGTTTTAAAGTATCCATTAAATGAATTGACTCTACGGTTTCAAAACCCGAGGCAATTAATTGCAATTCATCCGTAACTGCCAAGCCTGTTCTCTTTAAACCAAAATCAATGGCTATCAAAATTCCCATTTGGCAAAACTACCTTAATCCCGTACTTTACAAACTATTAAACAAAAAAAAACCTCAGTAGTTACCTACTGAGGTTTTCATATATATAATATGTACTATAACTGTCTCTTATACACATCTGACGCTGCCGACGATCTACTCTGTGTAG
>CAJXPI010000287.1 GCA_913057875.1 uncultured Flavobacteriales bacterium | reverse complement strand
TCTACACAGAGTAGATCGTCGGCAGCGTCAGATGTGTATAAGAGACAGGGTTTCGCTAGAGTTAAACAAAAAGGAAAAGTCGGTATTATAGACGTAGATGGTCAGAAAGTAATGCCCGCAATTTTTATGGATATGGGATATTATGATGAGGTTTTAACTCCAATTACAAAAACTGGAAAATGGGGATATGCAAACGCAAAGGTGGAACTAGCTATTCCCTATCAATACAACTATGCCTATAACTTTAAAAAAGGTTTTGCTGTGGTAGAGGATGATACTTCAAAAGCTTTGATCAACGTTGAGAATGAATTGGTAGTTCCGTTTGGATATTCCCAAATTGAGGTGCTCGACACATTAAATATTTTGGTTGAAAAGGATGGTGTGTATGGGTTGTTGAATTTTAAAGTAGAACCTCTGGTTCCAGTGGAGTATACTTCATACCAAGTGAAGGATTCACATATTGTGTTTGAATCAGATAGTAGCATGGTTCTTTTTTGGAGAAATTCTCAAACAATAATTTACAAGGAAGAGTAGTTAGTTTCTTTTCATGTTAGCTTTTTTAGATCGTCATAAGTTTGGCGTACTGGGTACGGTACTTTTACACTTCTTTTTTTTATTGGGGGCTAATTATGTGCGTTTACCTCAAAAAGTTCCGGAGCAAGAATTAGCAATCATTTTGAATTTTCAAGAAACGGAAGCACCTAATACGGATGAGGAAAGGTCGCTTGAAAAGAATGCCAAATTGGATTCAGAAAGCCATTCAAATAGGGGTAAAAATGAAGCCGCTCCTAATGATGTCGAATCGGGTGATTATAATGCGTATAATCAGGAGTCTACCTCTTCTAGTAAGGAAAGTTTTGAAAAGCAATTAGCCGATGAATTAAAGGCTTTGGAAGAACAGGTAGTTCAAGAGCAAAGAGATTTGGGATTTGGCTACACCCAGGACCAGGTTAACGAAATGCTAAATGCTCAAAAAAACACAGACCTCAATGATGTAAAGCAACAAAAACCACGTTCTGAAGCTGCTTATAAGGGAAATACGAACATAACGTATAAACTAAGTAATAGATTTGATACCCAACTAAAAGTTCCAGTTTACATGTGCCAGTATGGTGGTTTGGTGGTGGTAAATATTGCGGTAGACAGAAACGGAAAAGTGGTATCTGCAAAAGTGGATACACAATCCTCAAAAACAATGGATGGATGTTTGTTAGATGCGGCCATAAAATGTGCAAAAAACACAAAATTCAACTCCAATTCAAACGCAGCCAAAATTCAATTGGGGAGTATAACCTATAACTTTATTCAACAGTAATGATCTTAACAGAAAGATATAAATCAAAATTGCGAGATTATGGAATCTCGGAAACGGAGATTGAAAGTCAATTCAATAATATCTCCAATGGAGCTGAGTCTTTACAACTTCAAGGTCCATGTACCCCGGGGAATGGTATTCTAATTTTGAAACAGGAAGATCTAGAAAAGTATTGTACCGTATTCGATTCACAAAAAAAGGGATGTAATATTACCATGTTTACTCCAGCTTCAGGTGCTGCAACTCGAATGTTTAAGCATTTATTAAATCCAGATTCTAATCCAAGGTTGAATAAAGAGTTCAAAGTTAATTTGGGGCGTTTTGCTTTTTATGATGAAATTGATTCAGAAATTTGCACAGTGAAAGAAAAGGTGGATTTTATACTTGGAAAAAATGGATTGAACTATGCTCATTTGCCAAAAGCTATGATTAGTTTTCACAAGTATAATCAAGAAATTGTAAAAGCAATAGATGATCAAATCATAGAAGGATTGAATTACTTAACCGTTGACGGAAGGGTAAAATTTCATTATACCATATCCCCAGAGCATGAAGAAGTGATAAGACAACACCTAAAAAGTTTTATTCAAAAAGTTAATGCGGAAAGGGATGTTTCTGTTGAAGTAGAATATTCTTTTCAAGAAAATCATACGGATACCATTGCTTTAAATCCCGATGGTACAATTGTGGAGGATGAAAATGGTGATATTCTTCTACGTCCAGGAGGTCATGGTTCTTTAATTCATAATCTTAATGGAATAGATTCAGATTTTGTATTTATTAAAAATATTGACAACATTGCCCGTAGAGAATGGCATTCGGAATTAGTAAAATATAAAAAACTTCTTGGAGGATATTTGATGGCATTCCAAAATGAGATTTTTGAAATTCTTAATGAATTAGATTCGAACCCAATTAAGGAGCGTTTAAATAATATTTCGATACATTTAAAAGACCAGTGGGGAATTGTTACGGAAGATAATGTAACATCTATTAGGCAAGTGCTCAACCGTCCAATTCGAGTAGCTGCAATGGTTAAAAATGAAGGTAAAGCAGGGGGAGGACCTTTTTGGGTAAATGATTCCTTGCAAATTGTTGAAAGTGCTCAAATGGATGTTAAAGACCCAAAGGTTGTTGAGATGTTACAGACGGCAACTCACTTTAATCCTGTAGATATAGTGTGTGCCTTAAAGGATTACAAAGGAAATGCATTTAACCTGAATAATTACGTGGACAAAGAAACATTCTTTGTGAGTGAAAAGTCATACTTAGGCAAGGATATCAAGGTTTTAGAACACCCTGGTTTATGGAACGGGGCGATGGCCAAATGGTTAACTCTTTTTATTGAAGTACCTGTTGTTACATTTAATCCCGTTAAAACGGTGAATGATTTACTTGACCCGAAACATAGTACCCTTTAATTGAGGTCTTGGCCAGAGGCCATAAAAACGCCAAATATTGTAGTCCAAAACACCGCAACGAGAACAATTCCAATAAGGTATAGTACTAACATTGCCTTGGCCCAATTAGCTTTGCTTATTTGGGTGTTTCCACCAAATGCCCAAACAAAAAGCATAATTGTACCAATTAAGGGAATAGAGGATATAAAAAGACTTAAGATCCATTCGGTGACTGAAACAGGAGAGTTTTCGAATTGTTGGTTATTTTCTAAGTGCATCACATAAATTTGGTGCTAAGTTAATGAAAATTGTAATAGTCAAAAATCGGAGAGGTTGATCTTAGCTTGTCTAATTCTTGATTTTTGGATATGAATTTATTCCAATGTTTTGACCTGTCTCTTATACACATCTCCGAGCCCACGAGACTCCTGAGCATCTC
>CAJXPI010000286.1 GCA_913057875.1 uncultured Flavobacteriales bacterium | reverse complement strand
ATGCTCAGGAGTCTCGTGGGCTCGGAGATGTGTATAAGAGACAGTACATGGTGTTTTTGGGAAAGAGGAATAGGTCCATTTGAAAACATTGTCCATCATCAATGGCTTTCGCTAGAATTTAATTCAGGTAAAAAAGCACATCGCCTTAATTTAAAAGAATATATGTATAAAATGATTCGCGGGATTGATTTTTATGACTATGTTTTAAATGAAGCAAAAAAACACTCTAATATTGAGTTTAAGTACCATGAAATTATTGATATTACCCAGTCTGATAACGTAGTAAATGTAAATACTTCCAACGGAAAATATAAAGGGAATTATGTTTTTAATTCTACCCCATTATTCTACCCTCCAATAAATACTAAAAACTCGTTATTGCAACATTTTATGGGATGGGAAATTAAAACTGACACACCAAAATTTAACCCTTCAGTGGGTACTTTAATGGATTTTTCAGTACATCAAAAGCATGGAGCAACTTTTATGTATGTACTTCCTACTAGTGATACAACCGCTCTGGTTGAGTATACGTTATTTAGTCCATCGGTACTGAAAAAACTAGAATATGAGCATGAATTAAAAGAATACATTTCCGAAACTTTAAATATTGACTCTCTTGAAATTACCCATGAAGAATATGGGGTAATTCCCATGTCTTTAGAGTCATTTAATCCATCCGTAAATGAAAATGACAGGATAGTACAGTTAGGTACAGCCGGAGGATTTACAAAAGCAAGTACGGGGTATACTTTTCAGTTTATTCAAAAACATTGTCAGCAATTGGTTAGTCAGCTTAAAAAGAACGAATCGCCATTCATTCAACGATCATTTAGAGATAAAACCTTTGCTTGGTATGACCGTACAGTGCTGGATGTGCTGATTCATAAGAAAGTAACAGGTAAAGAAGTTTTTACACAAATGTTTGAGAATATACCCGTGTCACAAATATTGGCGTTTTTAGCAAATGAAAGTACTTGGGTTGAAGACTTTCAAATTATGAGTAAGCTTCCATTATGGCCTTTCTTAACTTCTGGATTAAAACAACTTAACAATTAGTGTTTATGGAAAAAATTAAAAGATTTAACCAGATTATTCTCGCAGTATTCGGGACATTGGCCGTTATTGGCTTGGCATCCATTCTCATTTTTGCCATAGTTGAAATTATAGGAGACTGGCAAAGAGGAAGGGACCGAAATAGGGATAATGATTTAAGAATAACGCCAACGGTAAATCAGAAAAATGATACGCTGAAAACCCAAGATTTGGTCTTTGGTATGCCTAGACTGCTAGATACCATTCCTCAGTTATACTTAATTACCGTTTCTCAAATAAGTTTGAGTACTCCCGAAGATATTTATGCCGATGAAGCGCCAATTACTCTTATAAAAGGTCGTTCAGAAATCTATACTTCAAAAATTAGACGCCCCAGGAATGGTAAGTTTAATAATTTGATTTTATACCGAGGGCTTGAAAGTCAAAAGTACCCAGTATTTAAATATAAATGCATGGTTAATTCGTATCAATATTGGCAACTAAATGAGACGGATTACTTACTTATTGAAGGTACAACAAAGGATACAAATGGGGATGGAAAATTGAATTACCTGGATCTATCAAGCTTATTTGTGTATAATATTACCCAACACACTTTAAAAGAAGTAGCCATGGCTAATCATGGTTACTTAGGTCATGAGATTTTGCATGATACAGATGAGTTAGTCATCAAATTTGGTAAAGATGTAAATAAAAATGGGGAGTTTGAAAGTTATGAAGAACCCAATCTACTTATGCGTTATTCTATGACTTCTGAGTTATTGCGCGTCATGATTTCAAAATCCATGAATCAAAAACTTCTAGAAAATATTAATTTGTAAAAAGTGTAATCTGAATTAGAACATCGCATTTCTATCCTTTACCAAGTATTTTCTAAATACACTTCCTCCGATATGGATTATTGTGGTTGTATTGCCCCAGGTGATATAAAAAAATAGAAGAAGACGATTTCTCATCTTATCATGGCAGTTCATTATATAGCTGGGGTGAAGTGAGACATTATAATCATTTCTTTCCTGGAATGTTCGAGTTAAATGCTATAAATAAGAGAGATGGAATCATTGGGTTAGATGAGTTTGCTAATAAATTAGATCATGCGAATTGGTTAGAATGGCCTCAGGAAAAAGTGCAGGCTATCACAGGTGCGGTATTGAAACTTTTGAAATTTCTGGTGAATGAAAGAGGAGTAGGTGCTGATACGTTTTACTTTCGGGAGTATTGCCCATTATTATCCGAATGTTAATGAGTTTCTTTCAAAAGGTTTTAAACTTGACGATAGAAGGAGTTAAGAGCCATTTATTAATTGGCTAGTTCAATACGATATGCTTTCAATTCTGGAACAAGAATTTTTTAGGGTAAATGAAAAGAATGCCGAATATGCTCCGAATATTTCAATCGTTATTCAAATGTTAGAGCAACAAAAAAATGTTGGGGCGTTTAAATAATTCACCTTTGTGATTAACCTTAATAACCTCAAATGACCACGTAAGTACTCACCCGACTATCAATAATATAGAAAATGGAAAACCAAAGTTAAAAGAGAACTTGTCAAAGGAATAGTTTTGAATGGTTATTTATAAGTAATCATTAGTGGCGATTATTTTTAATCTTGGGAGGGGTCGGGATTGGGTTGATTCTATTGTTATACTTCAGTTTTATTGGTAGGAAAGTAACCATTTCTAACCATAAATTTAGCTATACGGGAGTAAGGGTGAACTATGAAATTCCGTATTCTGAAATCAAATCCATTGGCGTATTTGTACAGGGTAGAGATGGGGTGATTTTATTGCACCCAAGGGATATAGAGAAATATTCTTTTGTGGGGGCAAAGTTCATTTTTGTTAGTTCTCTATAATCTCAGATAATTAAAACACACCTAGAAAAGGCTTTATTTGTTTTCAATACCGTGAAGCTACATATCAAGTTATCCTGGCACATTAAAAAAATGTAGGTAAATGATAAAATTCCATTGAAAATTTAGATGAAGAGGGCAATTCTGATTTTAAGGATATAAAAGGGTTTATTAATGAGAAATTAGATCAATGCCCTTTGTAGGAGCTGTCTCTTATACACATCTCCGAGCCCACGAGACTCCTGAGCATCTCG
>CAJXPI010000285.1 GCA_913057875.1 uncultured Flavobacteriales bacterium | reverse complement strand
TAGGACGCCAGGTTTTCATCCTGGTAACAGGGGTTCGATTCCCCTACGGACTACAGAATGAAGAGAGCCTCAGAAGTGAGGTTTTCTTTTTTTAAAAGGTTTGTTTTTGAAGTTAATAGCTTACATTTGCAACCTTCAAAAAAATTGAAAAGAACTTAATATTTAAGATAATGGCAAATCATAAGTCATCTTTAAAGAGAATCAGACAAACAGAGGTAAAAACTGCACGTAACAAGTATTACCACAAGACTACTCGTAATGCAATTAAGGCCTTAAGAGGAACTACTGATAAAAAAGAAGCTCAAGCTGCTCTACCTAAAGTTGTAGCTATGCTTGATAAATTAGTGAAAAGAAACATTATTCATAAAAACAAATCAGCTAACTTAAAGTCATCATTGACTATTTTAGTGAATAACTTAGCATAGTTTTTTAGAATTCTACCATATTGAAACCTCGACTGTATAGTCGGGGTTTTTTTATGTCCTAATTTTTTTACCTTTAGAAGGTGAAAGAGTATCAACCCAAAACAGGTATTAAATCTTGGGCCGAAGATGACAGACCGCGTGAGAAGCTTATCCAAAAGGGAAGAAGTGTTCTTTCTGACGCGGAGCTAATTGCCATTTTAATAGGTTCAGGAAATCGAGAAATGAGCGCTGTAGAATTGAGTAAATTCGTTTTATCCCAAAGTGATAATAGCCTGAACACAGTAGCAAAAAAAACGGTCAAAGACCTGACGCGATTTAATGGAATCGGTGAGGCCAAGGCTATTTCTATAATCGCTGCCTTAGAATTAGGAAGGCGTAGGAAATCTGAGGAAATTCTTAAAAAGGTGAAAATAGCATCTAGTAAAGATGCCTATCAGCAGTTGTTTCCTTTAATGGTTGACAAGTTCGTAGAGGAGTTTTGGATTTTACTTTTAAATCAAAATAATAGAGTACTGTCAAAGCATCTTATAAGTACCGGTGGAGTAAGTGGTACAGTGGCAGATATACGTATTATATTGAAAAAGGCGATTGACGAATTGGCTTCGGGTATTATTTTATCTCATAATCATCCATCGGGAAATACACAACCTAGTCAGGCCGACAGAAAACTTACCCGTAAAATTATGGAAGCTGCCCAATGGATGGATGTAAAAGTATTAGATCATATTATTATTGGTGATGAAGATTACTATAGCTTTGCAGATGAAGATACTTTAAGATAATTGCATTGAAAGTTCATATATATAGTACCGATATATCTAATAGATTAAAATACATTACCCAATATATTTTTGGAGACCTTTTAGGAGTGGAGTCTGAGATTATTACCAATCGTGATGAGGTTTATACTAAGGAGTTTATTGTTAATTACAGTAATCAAGATGTGGCAGGGGTACAAATTGTACCCGAAAAACTTCTTTTCTCCAAGGGGATTTCAGAGCAGAATTTGAAGATAAAGAAGGACGATGGTTTTGTAAAGCTCTTTGTAAATGATGGAAAGGACATTGATTTTGATTTGTTTGCTGGCGCTTTCTTTTTAATTAGTCGTTATGAAGAGTATCTACCTCATCAAAGAGATCAACATGATCGGTTTAAACCGGAAAATAGTGTAGCTTTTCAGAATGGTTTTTTGGATGAGCCAATTGTAAATGTATGGGTAGATTATTTTAGATCCGTTTTATCTGAAAAATACCCCCGACTTGAATTTTCCCTTCCTAAATATTCATTTATCAATTCGATTGATGTTGATTATGCCTATGCTTATAAAGAAAAGGGGCCGATAAGGGCGATTGGGGGATTAGGTAAAGATTTTCTTACTGGGCAATGGGGAAAAATGATGGAGAAACTTAAGTGCTATGCGGGTTATATTCCTGATCCATTTGATACTTTTGAGTTTGTTTTGGATTTGCATAACAAACATTCATTAAAATCTATTTTTTTCTTTCATGTGGGTGATTATGATGTAAACGATAAAAGTATTCCTGTTTCAAGTAATAGACTACAAGCTTTAGTAAAGGGGATTAATGATTACGCAGATGTAGGTCTGCACCCTTCTTACGCATCACATACAAAACCCGAAAAGCTCACCATAGAGTTTGCTCGACTAGCTAAGTTGATTCATCAGCCTGTCACTAAAAGCAGGTATCATTTTATTAAATTAAAGTTGCCTAATTCCTATAGAGAGTTAATTGAGAATGATGTACTAGAAGATTACACCATGGGCTATGCTTCAAAAATGGGTTTTAGAGCAGGTATTTGCCATCCGTTTAAATTTTACGATTTGGATTATGACTCACCCACCCAGCTTACGGTATATCCGTTTTATTTAATGGAGGCTACGGTTAAGTATTATTTTAAGGAAGATTATGCGCAAGCGTTTCCTTATTTTCAAGAATACATTGATAAGGTTAGAAAACACCAAGGGGTATTTACTAGTTTATGGCATAATGATAGTTTTTCCGAGTGGGGTCAATGGAAAGGGTGGAAGTCGGTGTACGAAAAAATGATAGTCGAAGCCTTACCCGCTAATAATGAAATCTCGAAAGATGCTTAAATATTTTATGATTGGCCTTGGTGATTTGGAAATAAGGGGTTAGCTCTCCGCCAAAAGAGGATAAATATCTTCCAATACTTTGGTGCATGCTTCCTTCAAAATTAAAATTTACTTGGTGTGATTTGGCAAATTTAATAGCGTTCCACATTAGTAATGACATGACACCTTCGTTTCTGAACTGGATATCAACTGCACCCAACAAATAGTGAACA
Organism: uncultured Flavobacteriales bacterium; assembly: GCA_913057875.1. Taxonomy (GTDB): domain Bacteria; phylum Bacteroidota; class Bacteroidia; order Flavobacteriales_G; family Salibacteraceae; genus CAJXZP01. Next base: position 426 of record CAJXPI010000285.1, on the reverse strand, counting down.
AAATACGCGTCCCTAGCTAAGCAAAACGCAGCAACGCATACCCCATTTTCATTCTTTGCTTCTAAAATTAGCATTTCTTTACTAGGTGAGAACCTTTCAAATAATAAGTCTAAAATATCTTTGGTGAATAGCACTTTTTCTTGTCTTCGAGTACATTCAGTAACATATAAGTTATAAATATTTTGAGTGTTTTTTGCTTCCCGAATAGAGAAATTGAGATCGGCTTTTTTTATTTCCTTTTGAATGTTTGATTTGAAATTAGCAAGAAGAGAAGGTTCATCTTTGTCCGTATTTAGGAGGTAGGAATAACGAGTGGTTTGGTTAAACCCATTCCATGCAAATGGCAGCCAATTTGTGAAGTTAAAGTCACATTGCGTAATAAAGCGATCAACTTTCGGGATTTTGGAAATTAAGTCTAATAGGGCC
>CAJXPI010000284.1 GCA_913057875.1 uncultured Flavobacteriales bacterium | reverse complement strand
TCCGGTAACGCTCAGGATTACACCTAAAAAAACAAGTAGTAAAAATCTTTTCATTTATATAGTAGGTTTGGTTTTTCAGTGAATATCAATGACCATGCCTAAAGTTCAAAATTAACGCAATAAATGATGAAATTTAAAGGAAATTAAAAGGCATTTTTAATTGTTTAACTAATCTTTTAAATTGCAACAAGGCATATCTTGCTAATTCACTATTCGTTACATCCATTTCACACACAGTAAATCAACACGTTAAGCTATTCAAAAAATATGAATACGAAGTAGGAAAATTGAAAAGATAGTTGCACTTTTGCCGCCCAATTATTTATCGGAGTTTCGTACTCCACAAAAATAAAGTGCTATATGCCATTAAAATTAAGATTACAAAGACACGGTAAAAAGAGAAGTCCTTTTTACCACATTGTAGCTGCTGATTCAAGAGCTCCACGTGATGGAAAATTTGTTGAAAAAGTAGGTACATACAATCCAAACGTAAATCCTGCGATCATCGATTTAGATTTCGAAAGAGCATTACACTGGTTAACTGCGGGTGCACAACCAACAGATACCTGTCGTGCGATTTTGAGCTATAAAGGAGTAATGTACATGAACCACCTTAACAAAGGTGTGAAGAAAGGTGCTATGACTCAAGAACAAGCGCAAGCGAAGTTTGACAAATGGATGGAAGGAAAAGAAGCGCAAGTTGCGGCTAAGGTTTCTGGATTGGACAAAGCTCAAAGAGAAGCAGATGCTGCAGCTCTTAAAGCGGAGACTGAAATCAAAGAAAAACGTGCGGCAGAATATGCTGCAAAAAATGCTGAATTAGCTGCTGAAGCTGCAAAAGCAAAAGCGGAAGCGGAAGCTGCTGCTGCACCAGAAGCTACTGAAGGTGAAGCTGAGGCTTCAACTGAAGAAACTACAGAAGCGTAATTCTGTAATGGATCACTCAGGATATTTTGAGTTAGGCAAAATTGTTCGTCCACATGGATACAAAGGTGCCGTCAAAATAAAATTTACTCATCCTGCAGCAGATCTAATTGAAATTCCGGAATCAGTTTTTATTGGTATCAATAAAAATCTGATTCCGTTTTTTTTTACCAAATTTAACCCACAAAACAACGGTTTCGCCATTGTACATTTTGAAGATGTATCAACAGAGCAAGAGGCCAAAGACATCTCTTCGCAATTAGTCTACCTTCCCACCTCCTTTGAACCGGTACCAGAAGGTGACAATTTTTATAATGATGAATTAATTGGATTTAAGGTTATTGATGCACATTATGGAGATATTGGTGTTCTGGATAACGTAATGGATGCTCCCGCCCAAGATGTTTTTGAAATAACTCATCCAAGTGGCAAGGAAATAATGGTTCCGGTGTTAGCTAACTTTATTCAAGAGATAGATAGAGAAAACAAGATTCTTAAATTGGAAGCTCCAGAAGGATTGATCACATTTTATCTAGAATAAGTTTATTTCCACCTTTTCCATTAACGTTCAATAAAATAACTCATATTTGCCACCAAGTGGTTAAAAATTTTGTCGTTAACAATAACTGGATGCCTTCTAGCAAGTGGTTCTATTTCATAGTATTTCTACTCTCTGTCTTTTTTACCAACATGCGTCAAAATGTGGTGACAAATTTTGATTGTGAAATTTGCTCTGATAAAGCTGGGTACTTCTCCTATCTTCCTTCTTTATTTTATTACGATTTCAAAGCATCAAATTATCCTGAAAAATTGGATAGTTTACGTGGAAATGGATTTCATCTAAATATCGAAAGAGACAAAATCATTACTAAATTTCCTATTGGAGTGGCTCTAATGCAATCTCCATTTTTTATTTCAGGCTATGCATTTGATAATATATTCTTGCTAAATAACGATCCATTTTCCAAGTACTATCTAGTTTGGATGAGCTTTGGCTCTAGTTTTTATTTTGTTCTATCTTTTTTCCTTTATCGAAAAGTACTTCTCCGTTTATACTCGCAAAAGACTGCTTTTGTCACCTCTATTTTAATACTTATTGCCACGCATACATTGTACTACGCATTAGATGAAAATTTAATGAGTCATTTGTATTCCTTCTTTTTACTTAATGCCCTTATGTATGGAGCATTAAAAATAGTAGAAACCAAGAAGAGAAAGTTATTATGGGTGATTTCCGCAATATTCACTCTTGCAGTATTGGTTAGACCTACCAATATCTTATTTCTTCCAATAGTTTACTTTTTTACTTCTATTATATATCCTAAAGAAATTATTCCAACCCTAAAATCGTTTCGAAGTTCTGATTTTGCTGAAGCCATTCTGATAGGAGCTCTAGTTGCCTGTCCTCAAATCTTATATTGGAATTATGCATATGATGAATGGTTTGTTTGGACGTATGAAGGCGAAGGTTTTACTAATGCGCTAGCGCCCTATTTTTTGGAAGTGTGGTTCTCTCCTCAGGGAGGACTTTTCACCTATACTCCTATTCTTTTTGTTGCGTTATTTTCAGCAACTATTTTCTTTTCAAAAAACAAAAATCTAAGTCTATTAGTCTTTGCAACATTTCTTACCGTAAGTTACCTATGTGCCTCTTGGCATACACCATTCTTTGGAGAATGTAACTTTGGAAAGAGACCTTTTGTGGAATTTCTTCCCGTATTGTTTATTCCTATTGGACTTTTAATAGAAAATACCAAAGAAAGCAATTCCTTACAAAAACTCATCTTTTCTATTTTCCTATTTTTCATCATTCTTAACTTAACGTTATTTGGTGTTTTTGACACCTGTTTTTTTGGTACTAAATGGGATTGGAATAGTTACCTAACCCTAATTCTTAAGGGTTTTAGAATGATTTAAGTATGGAATTTAGATTCAAAAGATTTTCAATTGAACAAAATTTGGCAGTTTTCAAATTTGGAACCGATGCCGCTCTTATTGCTACTTGGGCAGATATTTCTAAGGCCAAAAACATACTTGAAATTGGCACTGGAACAGGAGTTATAACTTTAATGATGGCACAAAGAAATTCCAGGCCTCACTACATCGGAATTGACATTTCCTCCGATGCAGTTGCATTAGCAAAAAAAAATTTAGTCAATTACCCTCTTCCAAACAAAATTATTTTTTTACAAACTAGACTTCAAAAATTCGAACCCAATTGCACCTGTCTCTTATACACATCTGACGCTGCCGAC
>CAJXPI010000283.1 GCA_913057875.1 uncultured Flavobacteriales bacterium | reverse complement strand
ATGTTTTACTGGAAGGGGTGCCAGGAATTGCCAAAACTTTAGCCGCAAAATTATTGGCTAAAACCATTGACACCAATTTTTCTAGAGTACAATTTACGCCAGATTTAATGCCAGCCGATGTTATTGGCTCTGCGGTTTTTAACATGAAATCTAGTGAATTTGACTTTCAAAAAGGACCTATATTTTCAAACATTGTATTAATTGACGAAATCAATAGAGCTCCGGCAAAAACCCAAGCAGCTTTAATTGAGGTAATGGAAGAAAAACAAATCTCAGTAGATGGCAATACCCATTTAATGGATAAACCATTTTTCATTGTGGCCACACAAAATCCTATTGAGCAAGAAGGTACGTATCAATTACCCGAAGCACAATTAGACCGTTTTGCATTTAGAATTAGATTAGAATTACCTGAATTAGAAGAAGAAAAACAAATCCTAGATCGTTATCAAAGTGATTTTACGCAATCTTTTGAGGCCATAAACAAAGTGTTAAACCCGGCAGATATTACCAAAATATTTGATTTGGTACAGCAGGTATATATCAAAAAAGAGGTATTAGATTACATTGCCGAAATTGTGGTGAGTACTAGAAATAGCTACCAAATTTACATGGGAGCTTCGCCAAGGGCTTCTTTATGGTTATTAAAAAGTGCTAAAGCCTATGCGGCATTGCAAGGCCGCGACTTTGTAACCCCAGACGATGTGAAATTTTTAGCTCCTTATGTGCTTAACCACCGTGTGGTTTTATCGCATGAAAAAGAATTAGAGGGAGCGCCAGCGGAGTTGGTGATTAAAGAGTTAATTGAAACTATAGAAGTGCCGCGTTAATGAAAGGTTTGTATCTCAGTAATCGGTTTTATTGGGTGCTTTCGGGCATTATTGCGCTGTTCTTTATGGGGTACGGTATTCGCGTATGCTTTGAATTAGCGCAAATATTTTTAGCCCTGTTAGGCGTTCTTTTTATTATTGACTTTGTATTACTGTACTATCCTAAATACCACTTAAAAGCCCAAAGGGAGATTCCAGAACTCATGAATTTGGGAGATAATAATGCCATAAAAATTAGATTATTTTCTACCTATCCGTTTAAATTGATGGTAGATATTGTAGATGAAATTCCATTTCAGTTTCAAGATCGTTCTTTTGAATTATCTACCGTTCTTGCGGCTCATGGCATGGTCAATTTTGACTATGAACTCCACCCCAACGAACGGGGCGAATACCACTTTGGTGTCATTAATTTGTTTGTTCATAGCCCTATTAACTTAGCGAAAAGACGTATCAAATCCGGTAAACCAGAAATAGGAAAAGTATTTCCTTCTGTATCTCAAATGAAGAAATACGAAATTTTGGCTTTGGCTAGAATCTCTACCCTAGATGGGGTAAAAAAGATTAGACGTATTGGACATAACTACGAGTTTGATCAAATTAAAAACTACGTGGTGGGTGATGATACTCGATCCATTAACTGGAAAGCTACCGGTAAGCGCAACCAACTCATGGTAAACCAATACCAAGATGAGCGCTCACAAGCTGTTTATGTATATATTGATAAAAGCCGAAGCATGGAGATGCGCTTTGACGGCATGCGCTATTTAGACTACGCAGTAAATTCTGCCTTGGTGATGCTCAATATTGCCTTGAAAAAACATGACCGAGCCGGATTGGTTACCTTTTCTAATAAAGTAGGCGCATCCATAAAAGCCGACCGTTCAAAGATTCAACTCAAGCGTATTTTAGAGCAACTGTATCGTGAAAAACCTTCAGAGAAAGAAGCCAATTACGATTTGATGATGCGTATTACCCGAAAAATGCTCAATGGCCGTTCTTTGATTTTACTGTATACCAATTTTGAAAGTATTCATGCCTTAGAACGCCAGTTGCCGTATTTGAAAAGGCTCAATAAAATGCACATGATTGTGGTTATTTTCTTTGAAGACAAGGAGATTGAAAATTTTTCTCAAAGTGAAATAACTGATGAAGCCAGCATTTACCAACGCATTATTGCGGGCAAGTATGTGTCTACCAAAAGAAAGATGCAAAACATATTAGCCAAACACCGCATTCAAACCATTTTAACCACGCCTGAGAACCTTTCAATAGATTCATTGAACAAGTACTTAGAATTAAAAGCTAGAGGGCTTATATAAACACAAAAAAAGCGATGAAGTAAACCTCATCGCTTTTGCAAATTTATTATAGCTACTATTCTACCAACAATTTACTATGTTGATTTCCTACTTTCAGAATATACATACCTGAAACTACTTGTTCTAAACCTATTCTACCCAATGCAGTAACCGTACCTTGGGTAATTTGCTTACCACTCATATCATAGATAACATATAACGTTGGTTGGGTTATACCTTTAACAAAAACCTCTTTTTGTGCCGGGTTGGGATAGATACCCAAATCTGCATTTGAAATTTCCGTAACACTTGTGTTAAAATCACTACAATCAGTAGCTAGAATATCCGCTTCACTGTTTGCATAAGTACCGTTACCACTCAAATTTAACCAACCTACCCCGTCTTTATTTAAAACTTGTTGCAAATGACATAATTTATTCAATTGGGGGTTATTTTTAATTCGAGCCGAAGCAATTTGATGAACATTACCAAAGCCTTCTACCGTTTCTAATAGAGGGTTATCCTGAATATGACTAAACAAGATTGAATCAGATTTAGGGTCAATAAAAATGTGAGTCAAAATATCATTATTTTCAATGTTAGATTTCATGAGGTTTAAAGAATTGTCTTTAATTTGAATAGTTTGTAAACTTGGGTTATGAGCAATTTGAATTCCATTAAACGATCCATTTAAAACTATATCAACATGCTTTAATTGTGCATTATTTTCAATAATTAAATCTCCTAATTGTACAAAGTTTGAAACAGATGGTAAAACTTCTAACTTAGGATTGTATCGAAATTCCAAACCTGTAAATTTACCCGTTAAAGAAAGTGCTGAAGCATCTACTAACTCCGCATTTTCATATACGTCAATTGTATAACCTACTTTAAGATTTTCTAACCCATGTAAATTGGTTAAAATGGTATTTTCAATAATTAAACTTCCGGGTATAGAATCAAATACCAATAAGGGCGACAAATCTGTAATCATAGTATTAGAATCCTGTCTCTTATACACATCTGACGCTGCCGACGATCTACTCTGTGTAGAT
>CAJXPI010000282.1 GCA_913057875.1 uncultured Flavobacteriales bacterium | reverse complement strand
AGGAGTCTCGTGGGCTCGGAGATGTGTATAAGAGACAGACCTAAAGGGGTATCATGATAGAGCTGAAAATATTAAATCGCAGTTTAATGTGGTCATTAGTCGAGCGGTTACCCGAATGAAACCATTTAGGCATTGGGTGCATCAAAAGTTAGATGCGGAAAGATTACCAGGACTAAGTAATGGAATTTACGCCTTAAAAGGTGGTGATTTGGACGAAGAAATGAGAGAAATTAAAGCACCCTATCAAGAAATTAGCCTTACGGATTATTTTGAAGAAGATTTCTTTGAAACGAAGAAGTTGATTTTTGTCCCTTATTAGTTGATTTTCAATACTTAATAATTAACAAAAATAAATTTAGCTAAACCCTTTTGAAAGGTTACTTTTGCGCAAAAATTTGCAACCATGTCGGAAAATACTACCCCGAAAGACGAAGAAATAGATTTAGGTCAATTGTTTACCTTAATGGGTAGAGGATTTGCTAAGATTGGAGGGTTTATTCGTTCTATTTTTAATTTACTTGGTAGAATCCTTCTTTCCATAGTTTTATTCTTTAAAAGACACTTTGTCAAGTTTGCCATTGCGGGCGTAGTTGGTGCAATCATTGGATTTGCCATTGACAAATCTAAAACTCCAGAATTTGAAGCTTCTATGGTGGTAAAGCCAAACTATCAAAGTGGTCGCCAATTGTACAAGAACATTGCTTTTTATGATGAGTTAATTCAACAAGAGAATTTTGGTCTGCTTTCATCCACTTTTGGTATTACCATGGAAGAGGCTCAAACATTGGTGAGTTTTGAGATTAGCCCAGTGGTTAACGAAAACTACATGTTGTCTACCTATGACGAGTTTTTAAGTTCAATTGACTCTACGATTGCATTAAATTTCGAGTATGAAAGCTACACAGAAAACTTTGAGGACTATAATTTTAGTGAGCACGAAATTGTAGTTACCTCCACTGCAAATGATGTTTTTTCCCAATTAGAAGAAGTTATTATCTCTGGAGTGAAAGCAAACGATTATTTTCAAAAACTGGAAGAGTCGGAAAGGGAAATTTTAATGAGGAATGAAGCCTATTTACAAGCCACATTAACCGAGGTGGATACTTTAAGAAAGGTTTATACGGAAGTGTTAATTAAGGAGTCTGAAAAAGAAGTTTCGCAAGGAACTAATATTAATATGGCATCAGGTAAGGAAAGCACAAAGGAGTTGACTCTTTTTGCAGAAGAAAACCGAATCAATTCTGAAATTGATAACTTGACTCGTACAGAAGTTAGAAACATTGAAATTATCAATGTTATTTCAAGCTTTCAGAAGATTGGGTTTAGAAAAAATGGGATAATTCAAAAATGGCTTTTAAGGATGCCAATTTTGATGTGTTTGGTTTTGTTTATTGGTCTTCTGTTTGGAAACGCTAAGATAGCGGAGGATTAATTTTAGCGAGGGTTATGGTAGTAACTCTGAATTGCATTAAAAGGGAATAAGCTAATGAAGCTATCTGATTTTTTTAAATCCAAAGTATTTGAGAATATTAGTGCCCTAATGTTACTTCAAATAGGTAATTACGCTATTCCCGTTTTAGTAATGCCATATTTGATTAAAACCTTGGGTATTGAAGGTTTTGGTGTTTATTCGTTTGTGTTGGCTATTTCCATGAATTTGGTAATTCTAATAGACTATGGCTTTAGTATTTATGGTGCTAAGGTTATTTCCATTGCCCGAGAGAAAAAAAGTGAAGTTTCACAGCTGTATTCCTCCATTCAATTTATAAAGGTCAGTTTATTAACCGTTATACTAGTAATATATTTTTTACTTATTAATGGTTTTGATTTTTTTGAAGAAAATAGATCGGTTTATTTATTGTCCTTTCTAGTAATTATTGGACAAACCATTATTCCAGTTTGGTTTTTCCAAGGAATGGAAAATATGAAGTTTATTACTATTGTTAATCTGAGCATTAGAACTGGCTTCGCATTTTTGGTCTTCGTATTCGTTAAAGAGGAATCAGACTTAAATTTGGTAATGTTTGCTCAAGGGGTTAGTTACCTTGCTGCAGGACTTCTATCGGTGGTTATTGCTAGGTTTTCCTTTGGGAATAAACTTGTTAAGCCAAAAGCTAACGTATTACGAGATTTAATAAACGGCTCAAAACACGTGTTTATAAGTACCTTTTCCATTGGGGTGTTTAGAAATATTAATACTATTATTATTGGGTTTGTACTGGGTGATTACGCTGTTGGTTTTTATTCTGCGGCAGAAAAAATAATTCGAGCAATTCAAAGTATGATCTCACCCATATCATCTGCAATTTTTCCAAATTTAAGTTTTAAGTTCACTAATTTATCGTATCGAGAAAGTATTGATGAACTTGTGAAAATTTCAAAGTATGTTTTTGGATTTGTTCTTCTTGTATTAACCGTAACCATTGTTTCGGAGCCAATTATTTACTCTATTTTAAAAATTACATACTCCGAATTCTCTAAGGTGTATTTCGTATTGAGCTCATTAATTGTTTTTGGTAGTATGAATAACTTGTTAGGGATAAGTGGACTAATAAATTTGGGGTTTCAGCAAAAATTCTCTCGAATAACCATAATTGGGGGAGTGGTAAATGTCCTGTTGTCGATTATTCTAATAACTTTTTTGGGTGCGATTGGGGTGGCTTTCTCCCTGGTTATATCTGAAATAATTGTTTTTTTACTAGTTCTTATTGAGTTGAAATCCATTTACGCAATTCCAAATGAGTAAAGAGATCTACGTACTGCATGAACGGGAAACTAAAGAGCATTTTATTGCTTTAGAGCAATTGGCATTTGATGAATCTTTTGAAGTGAAGTTCCGGGAATATTTGGTATTTCGATTTTTATTAAAGAGCATTTTGAAGTTGGATTTCTCGTTGTTAGATAAACAGTTAAGGAATGTTGTGTTTTTGATTAGTTGTTTGATTACTAGAGATAAAACTATTGTGCTAGGGGTTGCGCCACTTGATTTTCGATTAATTGTTTTAAAGTTTATTTTAAGAAACCATCGGGTGTATTATTTTACTTCATGGTCAGATTGGGACGGTGATTTTTTTCCACATAGAAATTTAGTTGGTTTGTATTGGGTGAAAAAAGCTTGGAAAATTTTTTTGGAAAAAGAATTGTCGGGTCTTATTTGTGTTACCTGTCTCTTATACACATCTCCGAGCCCACGAGAC
>CAJXPI010000281.1 GCA_913057875.1 uncultured Flavobacteriales bacterium | reverse complement strand
CAGAGTAGATCGTCGGCAGCGTCAGATGTGTATAAGAGACAGGTTAAGTAACGCTCGTGTTTTAGATGATTCTAATTTGGATACTTCCAAAGCCCTAGTATTATCTACTGTGAAAATTAAAAATGTGGGTAATGGAGTTGTAATGACGTATACGTTAGTGGCGCCAAAGGAGGCAAATTTAGCCGCGGGTAAAATTTCAGTAAAGTCGCCAATTGGAGCTGGCCTATTAGGTGCCGCTGTAGGAGAAATTGCAGAAGTTAAAGTTCCTACCGGAGTTATGAAATTTGAAATTTTAGAGATTACTCGATAAGGTATGGCATCTATATTTACTAAAATCATAAACGGAGATATACCTTCTTATAAAATTGCCGAGAATGAAAAGTTCTTTGCTTTTTTGGATATTTCTCCCTTAGCCAAGGGGCATACCTTAGTTGTACCCAAACAGGAAACAGATTACATATTCGATCTAGAGGATAGCTCGTTAGCTGAAATGATGGTGTTTAGTAAGAAAGTATCGAAGGCGATTGAAAAGACCATTCCCTGTAATAGAGTAGGCGTGGCAATAATTGGATTAGAGGTTCCTCATGCGCATATCCATTTAGTGCCAATAAGTGGAATGGGTGATTTAAATTTCGCTAATCCTAAATTGCAATTGACTACGGAAGAATTTCAAGAAGTTGCCGAAGCAATTCATGGCAACTTGTAATTACTTAACCTTCTTGGGATTGTTTTTCACGTAGGAATCCCACCCTGAATAAGACTTACCCGCTTTCACCACATTACCTTGGAAGAAATGACAGAGAGCTGCTGCTAATCCATCGGTTGCATCCAGATGTTTGGGCATATCCTCTTGTTTTAATTTTAGAATAGACTTCAACATGGCAGCCACTTGTTCCTTAGAGGCAGTTCCAGATCCTGTAATGGATTGTTTTATTTTACGAGGTGCATATTCAAATATGGGTAAATCTCTATACACAGCGGCAGCCATAGCTACTCCTTGAGCTCTTCCTAGTTTAAGCATTGATTGAACATTCTTACCAAAAAATGGTGCTTCTAATGCTACTTCTTCTGGATGAAATTCATCAATAAGTCCTAGTGTCCGTTCAAAAATCCGTCTTAACTTGGCGCCATGGCTCGGAAGTTTTTCTAAATGGATGACTCCCATAGTTAGCATTTCAGGCTTTTTACCCGTTATCTTAATAATCCCATATCCCATAATAGTGGTACCTGGATCAATTCCTAAAACTATTTTTTCTATTGCCAAATTGAATACATTTGTTAGTAACGAGCTGATGCAAACCACAAATAAAAACAATCTATTTCGATATTTAGGTATCCTTTTAAAGGCCTTAGCATTGGTGTTAACCTTTTGGTTCATCTATAACAGAATATTTACTACCAAAAATCTAGATGAAATTCGCTTATACTTTTCGGATCATCTAAGTAATGGTAAGAATCTATGGATGTTACTTATTGCCATTTTGCTTACGGGATTTAATTGGGGTATGGAAACCTATAAGTGGCGCTTTCTAATTTTAAAAATTGAGAACATCTCATTTGTACGTGCCTTTAAGGCTGTTTTGTCTGGAGTAACCGTGAGTGTTTTTACCCCAAATCGGATAGGAGAGTATGCGGGGAGAGTTGTCTATATTAATGAAGGAGATCGAATTCAAGCTGCGTTAATTACGGTTATCAGTAGTTTGTCGCAATTAATAATTACCATGTTGGTGGGCGCTTTGTGTGGGCTTATTTACCTAGACTCCTATCAGCCAGATACCGTTGGGGATCTTTCCCTATATATCGGAATTCAATTATATATCATTCTTTTTGTGTTGGTCATTTTGACTTTTATTAATACTTCTTTTTTAACCATTCTACTGAATCGAATTAAATATCTAGCGAAACGATTTGCGAAGTATACGGCAGTTTTTGGATACTATTCTCAAACTCAACTATTTAAGGTTTTGGGTTTTAGTCTTATTAGATATACTGTTTTTTCGGTTCAGTATTTTTTACTGCTTCGGTTTTTTGGGGTACAAATATCTGGTATGGATGCCCTGATTCTTATCCCGGTTTATTTTATTGCATTAACAGCCATTCCTACTATTACGCTTGCTGAACTTGGGGTAAGAGAAGTGGTTGCAATTACCATTTTCTCGGTTATTACAACCAATGAAATTGGTTTGGTCTCTACTTCCTTCACAATTTGGTTATTCAACTTAGCTATTCCAGCATTGGTAGGTGTGGTGTTTGTTTTACGCGCTAAGGTCTTTAAATAACCGGTTATGAATATTTTCATTGGAGTTTCCGTTTGTCTGTATGCTACCTATGCATTGGTTATTTATAGATATGTTATTGGAATTAAATTATTGCGGATAAAGGCCCAAAAGGAAAGAACAGAATGGCCTACTGTTTCTGTAGTTGTAGCACTGAAGAACGAAGAAACCAATGTTGAAAATCTAGTAAAGGCCTTAACTCAATTAGAATATCCCGGGAAATTTGAAGTGATTTTGCTGGAAGATCATTCCGATGATAATACCTACACAAAGTTATTGGGTTGTTGCCCTAGTCATTTTCATATTCGTAAGTGTACTGGAAATGGTAAAAAGAGCGCCATTGAGTCTGGAGTCCAATTATCCAATTCCGAATGGATTGCAGTCACTGATGCAGATTGTGAAATACCAAAGACGTGGTTAACGGAAATGATTTCGGCTACCCAAGAAGAAACAAAAATGGTATTAGGGCCTGTATTTATTAAGACTTTGGATAAGGATATACTTGGTATTCAAAAAATGGAATTTTTAGGCCTTCAAGGAGCCACTGCAGGTTCTGCAGCCATTAACAGTCCAATATCTGCTAACGGAGCTAATATGTTGTTTAAAAGAGATGTTTTCTTGGAATTAGAACCTTACAAGGATAATTTGAATCTTCCTACAGGAGATGATCAGTACTTAATGATGGCCATTCACGAAAATTATCCGGTGGGGGTGACTTATGCTTTGAATAATGAGGCAATCATTCATACGCATCCAGTAACCCAGTTTAAAAAATATTGGGAACAACGTATAAGATGGGCGTCAAAAGGAAGTACCTATAAACAAACCGAAATTATTGCCGTGGGATTGGTCGTTTTCTTAACCTCACTAATTGCAGTAGAAGCTCTGTCTCTTATACACATCTCCGAGCCCACGAGACTCCTGAGCATCTCG
>CAJXPI010000280.1 GCA_913057875.1 uncultured Flavobacteriales bacterium | reverse complement strand
CTACACAGAGTAGATCGTCGGCAGCGTCAGATGTGTATAAGAGACAGATAATAAGGTGTCTACTCTTCCCGGAATCCATGCTACGGCTGGGGTAAGGGTAGGGTGTGCAGCCATTAATGCCGTGAAAATGAATCGGAAATGCAAAGAGAAGCCAAGTTCTTTCAAAAAGTAAAACAGCATTAAAAAGGCCGCAATGAAAAGAATAACATTGATTTCAAAAAAAATCTTGGGAGAAGGAGTGGTGCTAACCGATAAAATAGCATCAGGCATATAGCTCAGTATTTGCACAGGACGATAATAAGATCCTTGGGCGCCAATAAAAACATCTTCGGTAAAGGCAGTTTTAATGTGCGATAAATGAGGTAATCGATCCCAATTTTCCTCAATCATCAAAATATCATCTAACCCCGAAAAACCAAAGGAGGTAACTGGGTGGTATAAGGCAAAAATGCCCAAAACAATAACCAGCGGATAGAGGATATGTAAAATGTACTTCAGCATCAGCACCTAAAAACGAATAGAAACCGAGGCACCGCTTTTAATGGTGAAATCTTTCCATTTGGTGTTTTTCGAGTTTAAATCGGTTTTGGCCCGAAACATGACCTTGTAATTACCTGGTAAAAGTTTAATGGTTTCAGAGGTTTTACGTTCATTCAAATCGAGTACCCATTCTAATTTTCCATTTCGTTTTACAAATATGGCTCCATAACCGGTATACCCTCTAATCATGGAAACTTGCCCGTATTTTGGTATTTCAATATTGGTATTGGTACTCTGACTTACCTCTACATCATTTAAATAGGTTCTGGGTAGCGTTAAAATCTCTAAATCGTATTTACCTACTAGGTATTTTTGAGTGGTTCCCAAGGGTTGTGCATACAAGGTTTCCATGGTGCCTGCCTTACGCACAATTGCGCTAGGCTGCACATTGGCCGAACGGGTGTTCATACGAATGGTTAAGGAGCCTTGAGGTGCGTCAACGGCTACCACATTATGAATGGCAGGGGTAACCTCAATGTCTTTTTTAACTACCTCGGGAACCGTATACACATGCAAGTCGTATTTAATAGCGGGATCAATATACACCGTATCTGGATTGCCACGAGAATTTATGGTATGCACATAATGGTAATCTACCTCATTGTAAATAGGATTAACCAAGGTCATGGGTACATTAGTTTCTGTTGGCGATTCGTACGAATCTAATAAGTTAATTTGGGCGGTGGTGGCATTCAGTGCTTGTGAAATAACGATATCCAGTACATTACCAAAAACACGCGGACTGGTGACATCAAAGTAGTTACCCACACATTTAAACTGCTTTTTAAAATCGTCTTTTAATCCTAAACCAATGACAAAAGGCTTTAATATAATCCCATTTTTTTGCAGGGCTAATGAAACCGCACACGGGTCTCCGTTACATTCTTCAATACCATCTGTAATAAGAATAATTATGTTTCGGCAGTCTTTACAATACGGAAAATCATCACGGGTACGTTCTAACGATAAGGCAATAGGAGTGGTTCCTTTGGGGCGGATGGTTTTTAATTTTTCTTTGATGGCGTTAAAGTTATCGTCTTTAAACGGTACTTCTAACTTGGTGTCGTTACATTCTTGGCCCGATAAATAGCTTTTAGAATGTCCGTATACACGTAAAGCCACCTGCAAATTTGGGGTGCCTTTTAAACTATCTAATGCGGTGTTTAATAATTTTTTGGCAGTGGTATGTTTGGATTGCCCTTCCCATTGGCCATTCATGCTGTTAGAGCCATCATAGATGAATAGGATACGCGTTTTTTGAGCAGATTTTTTTTGCCCATAGGTGAAAGAACTGCTGAAAATTCCGCTAATTAAAATTAAAAATGTGATTGCCGTTTTAAACTTGCTCATAGAAAACATCGATTACCCTTGAGACCAAAAATGATGCCTTTTAGTCGATTGACAATGTTTTGCCTCCACTTTTTCTTTTCTGGTACTGGAAATGTATGGAATGGTAACCAAAATGCATGCAAATTATTGTCACACCAAGTGCGATTAATATGTACTTTTGCCGCTCTTAAAAAAACTAGAATTATGGCATTGAAATGTGGTATTGTAGGTCTTCCCAATGTAGGGAAATCAACTCTTTTTAACTGTTTATCTAATGCGAAAGCACAATCGGCAAACTTTCCGTTTTGTACCATTGAACCTAATGTAGGGGTAATTACTGTGCCGGATGAGCGTTTAAATAAGCTGGAAGAATTGGTCAATCCACAAAAAGTAATTCCAACTACCATGGAAATTGTAGATATTGCCGGTTTAGTAAAAGGAGCGAGTAAAGGAGAAGGATTGGGTAACCAATTCTTGGGCAATATTCGTGAAACCGATGCTATTATTCATGTATTGAGATGTTTTGAAGACGATAACATTATACACGTTGACGGAAAAATTGATCCAGTTGGTGATAAAGATGTCATTGATGCAGAGCTGCAATTAAAAGATTTAGAGACTTTAGAAAAGGCTTTAGATAAAATTAAAAGAGCAGCAAAAACTGGAAATAAAGCGGCTCAAAAAGATATGGCTTTTTACGAAAAACTAATTGCGCATTTGAATGAAGGTTTGTCAGTACGTAGTATTGAAGAACCTACCGAGGATGAGGAATTGCTTTTATCAAGCTTGCAATTGTTGACTTCAAAACCGGTATTGTATGTGTGTAATGTGGATGAAGCTTCTGTAGTTTCAGGAAACGCCCATGTAGATGCAGTAAGAGAAGCAGTGAAAGACGAAGACGCTGAGATTATTGTATTAGGAGCAGCTATTGAAGCAGATATTACCGAATTAGATACGTTTGATGAACGTCAAATGTTCTTAGAAGAACTAGGATTAGAAACACCTGGAGTAACCCGTTTAATTAAGTCGGCTTATCAGTTACTGAACTTAGAAACCTATTTTACTGCCGGTGTGAAAGAAGTACGTGCATGGACCATTCCATTAGGCACAAAAGCACCTCAAGCGGCAGGAGTAATTCATACGGATTTTGAAAAGGGATTTATTAGAGCAGAAGTTATTCATTACGCTGATTTCGTGGAATTAGGTTCTGAATCGGCTGCCAAGGATGCTGGAAAACTATCTGTCTGTCTCTTATACACATCTGACGCTGCCGGTGATGTAATGCACTTTAGATTTAACGTGTAATAGCCGTAAATATATTATTAGTGAAAGACACCTTCGGGGGTTTTTTTTTTTT
>CAJXPI010000279.1 GCA_913057875.1 uncultured Flavobacteriales bacterium | reverse complement strand
AGATGCTCAGGAGTCTCGTGGGCTCGGAGATGTGTATAAGAGACAGATCTTTACCAGTAATCTCTTTAAACGATTTTTCAATGCTAGGAGAATAAATTTGAGCAGCATCCAGTTTAAAGGCTCCTGCCCCATTAACACCTAGTTCATATTCATCAAAGGTTAACTCTTCTAATATTTCAGCATTGTAATTCTCTTCATTTGAAAAAGCATCTGTTCCGGTATAGTTCCGGTTGATTAGAAGTAATTTCTGATCTTCTTTGGTAACCTTAAGCTTTCCAAATGTAGCCCAGTAATAAGCAGCCGTCATTCTGTCTGCATGGATTACTCCCTTATCAAATTGAATAGTTTGAAAAATATTCAGTCCTAAGAAAAAAGCCAAAACACTTACAACCAAGCTTCTTTGAGTCAGTTTCAAATCTTTTAAACTCACTAAGAAATATCCGATTCCAATAGCCATAATGGGATAAGAAGACACCATGGCTCTTTGGCTAAAAGATTGCGCATACCACCAGTTTGACCAACTGGAGACGAGATATAAATTAGCTATAAAGTAGACTACCAGTGAATAGAAAATAGCGCGATTACGCTTGTACACCTGATAAAAACCAAAAATGGCGAAAGTCATGATCGGTGTATAAATTAACCATCCCTTACGGAAACTAAACAGGAACTTTTTAGTAAACGGACTTAATAACTCCAACCCTTCCCCTGGGTTTCCTCCGTAGCTATTGAATAGGAATTTTCCTGCGTATATTTTCCAGTACAATAACTGCAAGAAACCGATTCCTCCTATAATGAGTCCCGTAACGATTACTTGTTTTTTGAGTGTTCTAAATACCCCCCATTTTTTCAAAAGGGTTTCTTTATTACTTACTCCCCATAGTACTGGAATAGCTAAAACCACAATCTCCGTAGGGCGACTTAAAGCCATCAAGCCCATTGCAATTGCCAAACCAACCGCATATTTGAATTTGTACTTTTCATGCCATTTTATGGTTAACCATAATACGAGCACATACCCAGTAAATAAATAATTCTGAGACATGGCGTTTTGCCCATACATTGATATGTGAACCATGTAATTGGTCCCCAAAACAATTAGAGCCAAGACTAAACTGGTGATTTTCCAATTAAAAAACCGGTCTAAAACACGTGTTAAAAACCACAGACCTATTATAGAATAAGTAATACTACCCAAAAACAAAGCGTATTGAAAGGGCAATGAAAAACCATCTACCCGATAATCAAAAATGACGCTTCCCAACCACCCCAACAAAAATGACGGCAAATACAAAATGGCCATCCCCATAGAGTATTTCATTACATAATGTCCTTCTGGCACTTTCGTTGCCTGGTAAAAAGTAGCCGAACTTTTATACTGCTCCATTAAATCAAGAATAACTCCATCATTGAGTATTCCAAGGTCATGATAAATGAATGTTGTGGGCAAATACAAATAGTACCCGTACACATCCCAGGAAATGATATTTCCAGGCGCAAAAATGAAATTCAGCGCTACCACAAATAGGGCCAATACAAAAAATGTAATTTTAGAATTGCGATGCATTACACGTATAGTTTAATGGGCGACAAGTTAAGCGAATTGGAAAATTGGATTATAAAAAAGCCGGTAAAGTTTTCACTAAACCGGCTTGTATATTGTAATGGATTTTGATTATTTAATCATATCCTGTACATCTAATAATCCTACTACTTTACCTTCAGAAACTACTACTAAAGAATCTACTTTAGTTTCAGCAAATACTCTTTGCGCACTGTAAAGTAACTCTTCGGCATCTACCGTTTTAGGAGCAGAAAGAACTAAATCGCTCATTTTCTTGTTCACTGCATCTGCACCGTTAGCTTCCATTAGTCTACGTAGGTCACCATCAGTAAAGATACCTGCGGCAGCTCCGTTTCCATCAACAACAGTTACGGCACCATAACCACCAGCAGTCATTTTTACTAAACAATCAGTAACCGTAGCATCCATAGTTACGTTTGGATTTTTAGATCCAACCACATCTTTAACTTTAGCAGTCATGATATGGGTATCTTGCGTAAACTGATCGGTACCAATAGTGGTAAAGTGATTCATAGTCAATTGCTTGATTAATTTCCAAGGAACAGTTACCGTATGAACACCTGCAGAAATTGCGTTTCTTACGTGCTCTACATTTCTTACTGAACTAAACATGATTTTAGTATCATATCCGTAATACTCTACCGCATTAACACATTGCTCAACTAATGCTAAAGCATCCGTTCCTTGATCTTGTAAACGACCTACTAACGGACAAACGTAAGTTGCTCCGGCTTCCATTGCCATATAAGCTTGTTGTAAAGTATAAACAAGATGAATGTTTACCATGAAACCTTCATCCGTTAACTTTTTACAAGCTTTTACACCTTCTAAAGACATTGGGATTTTGTAAACCGTTTTGTTACGATCTAAACCTAATGCTTCCTGACGGTATGCTTCCGCAATTACTTCCTCAGCGGTTTCACCTAAAGCTTCAATTTGAAGAATTTCTACAATTTTAGAAAGCTCTACTATTGTTCCATCAATATCCGTAATTCCATGACGGTGCATGAACGTGGGAGTTGTAGTTAAACCAGTTAAAAAACCGATTTCCATTGCTTCTTTAATCTCTGCTAAATCTGCTGAATCTAAGTATAATTCCATTTTATTAATTTTCAATTTTGTTAATTACTGAACGATTACTTACGGTATTTTACCTCAAGTTCGTGCATTTCAATTAGTGGCTTTAAATATTCTTTTAATTGTGTCATATCCATTTGAGAAGCTGCATCACACAAAGCTTCACTTGGACACGGGTGAGCTTCCACAAAAAGACCATCTACACCAGCTGCAACACCTGCTCTACCAAGTACATCTAAGTATTGACGTGCACCTCCCGTAGGATCAGAGCTCGGAATTCCGTATTTGCGAATAGAGTGAGTAACATCAAAAATAGTAGGATAACCGGTTTCTCTCATATGATGAAAAGAACGAGGATCAACTACTAAATCATTATAACCAAAAGCATAACCACGTTCAGTTAATAAAATATTTTCATTACCGGTAGACTCTACCTTAGCCACGGGTTTAGTCATATTTTCTGGAGCTAAAAATTGGGCATGTTTCAAATTAATCACCTTACCTGATTTTGCAGCCTCTACCGTTAAAGTAGTTTGCATTACCAAATAAGCTGGAATTTGAAGTACATCCACGACCTCCGCAGCTGGAGCCACCTGATCGGGGTAATGACTGTCTCTTATACACATCTCCGAGCCCACGAGACTCCTGAGCATCT
>CAJXPI010000278.1 GCA_913057875.1 uncultured Flavobacteriales bacterium | reverse complement strand
GAGATGCTCAGGAGTCTCGTGGGCTCGGAGATGTGTATAAGAGACAGCCATTACACATATGTTCAGCAATGAACGCTCCAGTTACATCTGTATTTTGTTCTACGGTTCCTGAATTTGGTTTTACCCCACTTTCAGATGTGAAATATGTCATTCAAATTAAGGAAAAAATGGATTGCAGACCCTGCGGGTTGCATGGGTTAAAAGCCTGTCCAAAAGGTCACTTTAATTGCGGACATAAAATTGAAACAAAGGAGTTGCTAAATACGTTGAAGACAGATAAATAATAGTAATACAAGTGTGTTCATCATTAAAACAAACTTGTATAAAGTTTAGCTATTCTCAATAAATCCCAATAAATTTGGGAACTACAAAATACACAAATGGAATTAGAGAGAAAACTTACAGTAAACGAAAAGGCTCTATTGGTGAATCTTGACCCCAATGTTTATGGGTCATTTTCTGAAATTGGTGCGGGACAAGAAGTTGCTGCCAATTTTTTCCAGGCAGGTGGAGCTTCCGGTACTATTGCCCTTACGCAATCCGCTTATGACAAAAAAATTTCTAATGCCATTTATGGAGAAGGTAAACGATTTGTTAGTAAGGAGCGTTTGATCCGAATGATGGATCATGATTTTGCCAATATCACCCAAAAACTAGCTGACCGTCAAGATGATACTTGTTTCTTTGCTTTTGCAGATACTATCGAAACTTTAAATTTTCACAAAACCAACCAGGGTCATGGTTGGATGGGTATTACATTTCAAAAAACACCGCAATCTCCACCCAATCAGATTGTACTTCACGTAGTGCTTCACGATAATGATCCTTTACTTCAACAAAAAGCAATTGGGAGATTAGGTGTTAACTTAATTCACGGGGTGTATAACAATATATCTACAATGAAAACATTCTTAGCTTCGCTAATGGATGGTTTAAGTATCGATAGAATTGAAATCGATATGTTTAATGTGAAGGGACCCGATTTTAAAAATGTAGACAATCGATTAATCAGTTTGAAGTTAGTAAAACTGGGATTAACTCCTGTAGCCATGTTCGGTCCGGATGGACAAAATGTTCAAGCTTCGGAAATTTTATACAAAAAGAACATTCTAGTTTTAAGAGGTCGTTTTCGTCCACCTACGTTAGTCAATGTAGATATGTTACTTTGCGGTTACCGTCAATTTGTAAAAGACCCAGATGTTTCTAAAAAAGATTTAATTGTACTTTCTGAGCTCTCACTTAACAATTTACTGATGGGGGAAGGCCATAAAAAAGAACGTGATTATATGGATAGGGTGGATATTTTATGTTCTTTAGGTCAGACGGTAATTATTACGAATTTTCAACATTATTATAGATTAACGAACTATTTGTCGGATGTTAATAGAGGAAGAAAGGTTGGTGTATTAATGGGGGTTAATAATTTGGAAGCCATTTTTGACCCGATGTATTACGGGAAACTAAAAGGCGGGATTTTAGAATCTTTTGGTCGCTTATTTGGCAGAAATATTAAACTATTAATCTATCCAGCTACGGATGGAGAAAACGGGGAATTACATACCTGTGAGAACGTTCAAATCGAAAAGAACTTAAAACATCTGTTCTATTACCTTACTGAAAACGATCAAATACAAGACATTAGTAACTGCAATAGAGAATTACTTAGCATATACTCAGATGATGTTCTTGAAATGATTAATGACAATAAGGATGGGTGGGAAGACTTTGTTCCAAACAAGGTTGCGAAAACCATTAAAAGAAATAACATGTTTGGTTATTTAATGGAATAGCTCATTTCATAAAACTAAAAAAGAGCTTTTCGAAGCTCTTTTTTTTATCCTTTTTTCAGCCTAGTAATTCATCCAGCTTAGAAATTCATTTACTCGGCTTCGGGTTACCAAAACATCTGATTCAAAATTGGGGTGAATTTCTAGTTTCAGTCGGCTATTAAAATATTTGTGTATTCCTCTAATACTCGAATTACTAATTAACAACTGTCTATTTATTCTAAAAAATTTTTTTGGATCTAATTGAGGAGCCACTTGATCAAGAGAATAATCTACAATCAACTTCTTACCATTTTTACGCACCAAATAGACCGTATTTCCTTCGGCAAAAAAGAATCCAATGTCTTCTGAATCCACTTGTTTATATTGATCGCCAACTCTAATTAAGAACTTAGATTTATAGGATTGTTCTGTATTTTTCTCGATAAGGTGATTTAAAACTTCTGGATCCAACACTTTCTTTTTACCCCAAAGTTCTTCAAACTTTTCTAAGGCGGCTTCTAGGTCATTTTCATTGATGGGCTTCAGTAAGTAATCAATACTATTTAATTTAAAGGCATTAATTGCAAACTCATCATAAGCCGTAGTAAAAATGATTGGAGTTGAAACTTCCACTTGCCGAAGTAATTCAAAGCTTGTTCCATCTGTTAATTGAATATCTGAAATAATCAAATCTATTGCTTCTCCCTTTTGAAACCATTCCGTTCCTTGTGAAATACTTTTAATCACCTCCACAATCTCAATATCTGAACGGATTTCAGATAGGGTGCGTTGTAATTCTTTCGCTAGTAATGTTTCGTCTTCTATTATTAGTACTTTCATGGTAAATCGTCATTTCAAAGTTAATTTAAAAGACAGATATCTATTAAGTAGCGTTGCTTAAGCAGGTAAAAACTTTACGACTGGCACTAATTTTTGATAATCGGGGAAAAAAATAGGTTGAGTGCCCTTTTTAACATTTAGCAATATCAGAATTACTATGTGAAATGCAAATGGGCATATTTGGAATGCAATTAGCTGTTTTAAGTTCCTGATTTGACGGGTCTTTTTTAATCACATTGGGTAACTTCTGGATCCACTCGGTCAATTTGAGGGCTGAGGTAATGAATCCCTAAATTCATACCTCTAAGTATAAAAAGTACCCCAATTATAAATATCATTACGGGTATTACTTTTTGTAATTTATTTCGAAAATTTACTGAAACAAACCCACCTAAATAAGTTGCTCCCAACATCATTGGCAGAGTACCCAATCCAAAAAAAAGCATAAAAGTCATCCCTGCGAGGGCATCTCCCTGGGCAATCGCTCCGGCCAAGGCTATATAAACCATAGCACAAGGCAGTAAACCATTTAATAAACCTATTACGAAAAGAGACACTACAGATGATTTCTTAAACATAACTGTAAATACGGATTTTAACTTACCAATGTATTTGTAGGTAAACGAATCCAAATTTATTCCTTTAGAAATTTTTGGTAGCAACACACTTAGCACCATAATAGCTGTCTCTTATACACATCTGACGCTGCCGACGATCTACTCTGTGT
>CAJXPI010000277.1 GCA_913057875.1 uncultured Flavobacteriales bacterium | reverse complement strand
GGAGTCTCGTGGGCTCGGAGATGTGTATAAGAGACAGATCTGCACAAATGGACAAGGAAGTGATGGCTACTTTGATTAAGGAAGGTGCCAACGACTACATTCCCAAGGAGGAACCTGAGTTTTTGGAACATTTAGGAAATTCTTTAACCACTATTTTGTCTTTCAAAGAAACACAACAAGAAATTCAATTTAATGTTTTTAGTAGCAATACCAAATTTTTGTGCATCATTTTAGTCGTTTTACTAGGTCTTTCCATATTGCTCCACTTTTTATAGTGATGCTGTTTTTTAGTCAAAAGGAAGTTATTGAACTAAATTTGACTTCCATTAACTAAATGAAATCCTTTTTTGAATGAAATATTTAATAACCACCACCCTCCTCCTTATTTTAGCAGGATGCACAGTAACGATAAACGAAAATAATTACCGGGATTTGGACTCTAATGAATTAAGCCACATACACCATTTGATCCTAACCAAATGCCTAAAAAAGGTCGTAATGCTGAAAAGGTGAATTTGTACGAGATAAACAGTCCGCAAATTTCAAACTTAGCAAAACAGGAAGGTTTTTTGTGGTTACATATTTGGAATCCATGTTGTTCTGGAAGTTCGTGCATTAATATTCAACCTTTTGAAGACGAGTTATACAAACATGAAAACAAGAACTTACGCCTTCTTTTTGTGTCAGAATCATATGACTTTAGGTGTATAAATTGGATGACATCAAATGCCCACTTTGAGCATCCTATTTATGTTTTAGAAGATGCGTATTACGGCCATAAATGCAAGGGGATTCGTCAAAAGCTGCAAGCGGATTTAACCAAAAAGGAATACGGTAAAAAGGAAGGGTATTTTGATGATTACGTTTTCATTGATGGAGAGTGGATTTATTCAGGTTGGGGTATGAAGCCTTCCGTACTGGATAGCTTGGCTAACACTATTTTGAATTAAACATGCTAGGAGGTATAATACTTATAATAATTATCGCTTTTGGGATTATCATTTTGGTTTTAAAACCTAAAGATTTTTATCAGAAGGATTTGGCTCATTTGGTTTTAACCAGGTTAAATATTGCTATGTTTATTTCAGCTATTTATTTGATGCTTTGTTATTTGTATTTTTTCGAAACCCAATGGAGTATTAATGGGAATAGTTTCCAAAAGTCATTGGCCATTATTTTTGATATGCCTATGTTTCTTGTATACACTTTTATGTATGGAGGCGGAGAAGCTTCTGGTTGGGTAGTTGTTTTTGTTGAATGGAGTATTATTTCTATTTTTTTGAAGTTCTTGATACCTCCCAATTGGGTATCAAAACTAAGAGACTGGTTAAGTCAATAATAAACCGAAATGAATAAGAGACCAACGAAATCAAATGTGGTGGAATTTAGAATAGAAAACATAAAAGACTCCTCTAAGTATTTTATTACTCTTATCGGTAAGGAAACTTCTTTAACCCCAATTGAACCAAGTACCTACATTTCAATTGTAGAAAATGGAATTTCCAGAAATATTCGGATCAATGGAGTTCATCAAAAAGGGGACGTACTGGAATTGGAGTTGGCTAAATCTGATCTGAAAGGTATCAACACCCATCAACTGGCAGGGAATAGTTACCCTATTAGGGGAGCCTTAAATTTAGCGAACACCACTTATGGTTTTGGGGTCTCTTGGTGGATGCCTTTTGTGATTTTGGGTGTATTGGGACTTATGGGTTTAGGTTTGTGGTTTTTGAAATACTAAGTTTCATTATAGCAACACCCCAAACAACCAAGCCAACAAAAAATTCACTATTCCATAGACGAACAAAAGGAAATACAATGGCGCGGTAATTATCTTAACCGTGGTGCTGGTGGCTTTACTACTGCCTTGTTTAATTTTAATATCTAGACTCGCTTTTTCTGTGCTTTGCGTAGGTAAAGTTTTAGGGTCTGGAATGGTATACTCCGGTTGTTTACGCATCACTACAAATCGGAAAATTTGATCCATTAAAAACACAAATGGGGGAGCCATAAATTTGATTTTACTGGTTAACACTCTATTTAAACTTGGTCTAATCACATAAAAAGAAACACCCCTAAAAACATCCTTAAAACTGGTTGTTGCAGGAAGGCCTTCTTTGTTTTGTTCGCGCAATAGGAGTAGGTCCTTATATACATAGTTGGTGGTGTCTACACAGATTTCCATTACCTTATTTACATCATTATTAATGGTGTGAATTAATCTGACCGCACTTACCAAAACAATACTGGGTAGTGATATGATATACGTAAGAAGAAAAAACAACAAAGCGAACCAAACATTGTCAGTAACGTAAGCGCTCAAAAAACCAATGGCAATGGCGAAAACAACCACCACGGTCAGGGCCACTTTTCCAATATAAAAAGGAAACAAAATGGCATCCGATATGGTTTCAACCACTTCGTCTACTTGGTATTTTGAGTAATCAATGCGTAAATTTTTTTCTGTATTCATAGGTTAGGATTTACTCCAAATTCGTTGGTCTAAGGCAAAGTGTTTAATAATCTGCTCAAACGATTTTATTTCATTGATGTATCGTGTAAAGTACTCGGCTCCGTTAACTTTATCTTTTAATGATACCGAAAAATAGTCTTTATCCCACGGAAATGTCATGTACATTTTACCTTGTTTAAAAACTAAAATGGGAGCAATTTTTTCAATGGTAATGATGTCCAGTAAAGCCTTTAAAAGAGAAGGAGATAAGACGTAATAGGCCAATTGAGAATTGGTAGAAATAATGCGATACATTTTCTGTAATTCTACATCTTCAATTTGGATTTCGTTTTTCGGAGCATGGATTAAGTGCGAACTAAATTGATCGCTTTTTGCCGCCAACTTTTTAGGCATAAGAACCACTTCGCCCTCAAACTCTTTATTGAAATCAGCGAACATAAAAAGCCCCTTGTAAAAACGAACTTCTTCACGAATCACTTCAAAAAAGGGAATGTCAATATCTGAACTGGAGTCGCCACCCGAGATTTGACTAATGATTTGCCCGATGGTGGCAATGGGAATTAAGAGAATAGTAGCCAGGAAACTAAAAAACGTTTTCACGAAATTAATGTCCTGCCGGTAAAACTTAATTTCATTAAAGTGAACGGCCACTTGACCCACCAATCCCGAAACCAAATCTTCTCCATGAATGTAACTGTGGTTCTTAAAAAACCATTTATTAAAAATGCCACTTTCTTTAAGCACATCCGAATTCAAACCGTAGGGATCATAGGTATAACCGGAATTGAGATGTTGAAAGATTTCAGGTAGAATTTTATCTTTAATATCTGTCTCTTATACACATCTCCGAGCCCACGAGACTCCTGAGCATCT
>CAJXPI010000276.1 GCA_913057875.1 uncultured Flavobacteriales bacterium | reverse complement strand
TACCGCTGATATTGTCTGTTTTGGAAAAATTATTGGAGGTGGTTTGCCTGTAGGGGCTTTTGCTGCAAGAAATGAAATTATGAGTCATTTGGCTCCTTTGGGATCTGTGTATCAAGCTGGAACTTTGTCAGGAAACCCCTTAGCCATGTCTGCAGGTTTAGCGATTTTAACAGCCTTGAATCAGGATCCGGACATATATAATAGAATAAATAATAAAACGGCATATTTACATCAGCAATTGGAGAAGGTCCTTCAGGCTTCGGGTTTTGATTTTTCAATAAACAGAAGAGGCTCTATGATTTCTATACATTTCTGTAAGCATGAAGTCGTTGATTTTGAAACTGCAAAGGCAGGAGATAACGATACTTTCAAAGCATTTTTCCATGGAATGCTGAAAAGAGGTGTTTATTTACCGCCTTCTGCCTATGAAACTTGGTTTATTTGTGATGCGTTAGACTATAAAGACCTGGATTTTACCGTAAGCATGGCAAAGGAAACGTTGAAGGAGATGGCGCAATAAAAAAAGCCGGTTTTTACACCGGCTTTTGTCTTTATAAACCCTGGAAAGCTGTTTTCCCCAGTTCGTGCAATGTGGTTTTGTTGTAATTAATATTGGCATGTGCCAAATAGATTTCTGGCCGGTCGGCTACTTGTTTCAACTTTGAAAAATTATCAGAAGTAGAAATTACTACCACGTCTCGCTTTTCATTCAAGAAGGCTTTTACTACCGCTTTATCTACTTTGTTGTAAAATTCCCGCACATAATTATCCAGCTTTTTCTGGTCAGATTTATCTACTTGATATTCTCTTTCCAACGGCTCAAACGGAAACCCGAATTCTAAAATTTGGGTTTCAATACTTTCGTTCCGTGCTTTATACAAACGGGCATCCTCTTTATTTAATTGTAGGATGTAATAATCTTTAGCCAATTGTTCCTCTTGTTCCAGAATGTCCGTTTTGAATTGTTCTCCAATAAAAACGGAATTTTGAATCAATGATTGGTTAGATAAAATCACTTTAACTGTTTCGGTGGAAACAAAAAGGTGCAACGAATTCGATAATCTTGTAAAATCAATTTCTGAGACTACATTAGCCAGTGTATTCAAGGTAATCCGTGAGTACATTGGATTGTATTTTTTATCCAGTTCTTCTTTGACCTCTTTTAAAATGTTTTTGAGAGCAATTTCGTCTTGCTCATAATCTGGATAGGATTTGTGAGTGTTTAACGAAATGCTCACTAAACCCACTCCCTTTTCTGATTGGAGTTTTTCAATGACCTTTTTCATACGCGTAGCTATTAGTTGTTATACCTAATAACGTAAAAACGAGGTTTTTGGTTTCTAAGCTGCTGTTAATTTATCTAAAAAGCGGGCGACTAATTAACGGAGAGAAACTCCAAGGTATGGATGACAGGATAAGAATTAACCCAATTACACTCCATATAAAAAGGGTTTTATGCTGTTCAATAGGGGTGCTTTTTTTACTGGATTTGTAAGATCCTAAATGAATCACAATTACCGCGGCCAGCATTACGGTAATATGTTCTAATCCAAAAAATCGAATTTCTCGTTCTTTAATGGTTTCTGGTAAATGTGTCCAAAAGTAAGTGGGTATCGGACTCCAGTAATAAAGGGCTAACCCAAGTGCTAATTGAAAATCTAAAGTAATCAACGTGGCTCTTTTGGGTACGGAAGTCCACTTCAATGAAGTAGCTTCTTTCTTATGAAACCATAAATAAACGATTAATGTCATTAGGCTACCTAAAACAAACCAACGATTGTAGGAATGGAGTACCAGTGATATATTATAAATGCTATTCATTTGCGAAAATTCAAGTCCAAAAGTAGCATAATAACAGGCAGTAAAATGAGGAAAGAATATGTAGTTTTGCCGCCCAAATTTGGTCATATGATTTCAGTAGATAATATAGGAGTAGAGTTTAGCGGACACAACCTTTTTAGTGATGTTTCATTTGTAATAAATGAAAACGATAAGATTGCCTTGATGGGTAAAAATGGTGCGGGTAAGTCTACCATGATGAAAATTATTGCTGGGGTAAATAAGCCAACTAAAGGGAATGTGCGTGCACCTCAGGATGCGGTAATTGCTTATTTGCCGCAGCATTTATTGACCGAAGATAATTGTACTGTTTTTGAAGAGGCGTCCAAAGCATTTGGACACATTTTCTCTATGCGTGATGAAATTGCCGATTTAAACAAGCAGTTAGAAACGCGAACCGATTACGAATCGGCAGAGTACATGAAAATCATTGAGCGCGTCACCGAGCTTGGTGAAAAGTATTATGCTATTGAAGACGTAAATTTTGATGCCGAGGTAGAAAAGGCTTTGCAAGGCTTAGGATTTAAAAGATCTGATTTTACGCGTCAAACGAGTGAGTTTAGTGGAGGTTGGAGAATGCGAATTGAATTGGCTAAAATTCTTTTGAAAAAGCCAGATTTAATTTTACTGGATGAGCCTACCAACCACGTAGATATTGAATCGGTGATGTGGTTAGAAGATTTCTTAATCAACAAAGCCAAAGCGGTAGTAGTAATTTCTCACGATAGAGCGTTTATTGATAACATCACCAATAGAACGGTAGAAGTAACCATGGGTAAAATCTATGATTACAAAGCCAATTACAGCCATTACCTAACGCTAAGAGAAGAGCGTAGAGCAGCTCAAGTAAAAGCCTACCAGGAGCAACAAAAATTTATTGCAGATAACCGTCAGTTCATTGAACGATTTAGAGGTACTTTCTCCAAAGTAAATCAAGTGAATTCTCGCGAGAGAATGTTGGAGAAACTAGAAATCATTGAAATTGATGAGGTAGATAACTCTTCTTTGAAATTAAGATTTCCAGCGGCTCAACGTTCTGGTGATTATCCGGTAGTAGCCAAAGATTTGTCTAAAAGTTATGGAGATACTGTGGTGTTTAAAGATGCCAACCTGAGCATTGCTCGTGGCGAAAAAGTGTCATTTGTAGGTAGAAACGGTGAAGGAAAATCTACCATGATTAAAGCCATTATGGGTGAGATTGATTTTGAGGGGGAGTGTGGTTTAGGGCACAATGCCAAGGTGGGATATTTTGCGCAAAACCAAGCATCTTTATTAGATCCAGAGTTGAGTATTTTTGAAACCGTAGACCAAGTAGCTAAAGGAGACATTCGTAAGCAGATCAAAAATATTTTGGGTCGTTTCATGTTTAGTGGAGATCAAATTGATAAGAAAGTAAGTGTACTTTCTGGAGGAGAGAAAACTAGATTGGCTATGGTTAAACTATTATTAGAGCCCGTGAATGTTTTAATACTGGATGCTGTCTCTTATACACATCTGACGCTGCCGACGATCTACTCTGTGTAGA
>CAJXPI010000275.1 GCA_913057875.1 uncultured Flavobacteriales bacterium | reverse complement strand
ACACAGAGTAGATCGTCGGCAGCGTCAGATGTGTATAAGAGACAGATATAAAGCGTCAACTAAACGATGAAGTACTTTGTTACGGCTAATCGTTTGGCCAATTTTAATTTCAATGATATTCGCATTGAAGTCTTTTGGATTTCCAATTCCATAAATACAAGAAACGGAAGAAACAATAATTACATCACGTCTTCCTGAAAGTAGGGCAGAGGTGGCAGATAATCGAAGCTTTTCAATTTCATCATTTATAGAAAGATCTTTTTCAATATATGTTCCCGATGTTGGAATGTAGGCTTCCGGTTGGTAGTAATCGTAATAACTCACAAAATACTCCACGGCATTTTCAGGAAAGAACTGTTTAAACTCTCCGTATAATTGAGCAGCTAACGTTTTATTGTGACATAAAATTAAAGAAGGACGACCTGTTTCTTGAATAACATTGGCCATGGTAAATGTTTTACCTGACCCAGTTACTCCAAGTAGTACCTGGCTTTCTTCTCCGTTGTTAACGCCTTCTACCAGTTGAGCGATTGCCTCTGGCTGATCGCCCGTAGGCTTGAATTCTGATGTGAGTTTAAATTCCAAATCCTAATATTTTGGGAGATGTAAAATTACATCATTCTGATTCCAGATGATGTCAGGGGTAGGTAATAATAAAATGAATGAAAGCTTCTTCTAGAAAAGACGCCTAATATTACTTTTTTGCGTTGTTCATTTTCTTTGTTCACCCCAAAGAAAACGAACCAAAAGAAAAGGTGCTTTTTGGAAGGTGTATGAGCCATACGCTATCGCGATGTCTTTTAAATTTACTTCTTAAATTTTGCAAGCGACCGCTGCCTTCTCGCTCTCCATGCTCCTTTCCCTCCGGGAACGCAATTCCGAGCTTCAGTTCGCCTAACACTGCCCAAAAAGATCTTCTAGCATTTTATATTTATGCAACCCAACTATTTTTAGAATACCGATTAACTATGAATTTTGCGCATAAAAAAAGCGAATATTTCTATTCGCTTTCTAAAAGTTGTTGAGAGATTATCCCATGGTGTGATATACATTCATCACATCATCGTCTTCTTCTAAACGTTCTAGTAATTTATCCACTTCTTCTTCCTGTTCAGGCGTCAATTTTGTGGTGTTGGTAGGGATGCGTTCGTAACCCGACTCTAAAATTTCTAGACCTCTACTTTCTAATTCTTTTTGAATAGAACCAAAACTTTCAAAAGGACCATAAATCATGATGGTTGCTTGCTCTTCGCTATCTTCTTCTGGCTCTTCTGCAAATAGTTCTTCAATACCGTGGTCAATTAATTCAAATTCCAACTCTTCTGGATCTAACTCACCCATTGGAATCTTGAAATGACATTTACGTTCAAACATGAATTCTACCGAACCATTGGTACCTAGGTTTCCGTTGAATTTTGTAAACGCAGCTCGCACAGCAGCAACAGTTCTGTTATTGTTATCTGTAGCGGTTTCCACCATTACAGCAATTCCGTGAGGAGCGTAGCCTTCAAAGTTTACTTCCTTATAATCGGAAGTGTCTTTGTCTTTTGCTTTTTTGATGGCGCGGTCCACAATGTCTTTAGGCATATTGGCCGCCTTCGCATTTTGCATTACCGCACGCAACTTGGCATTTCCTTCTGGTTCTGGTCCACCTTCTTTAATGGCCATAACGATGTCTTTACCAATTCTTGAAAACGTTTTAGCCATCTTAGACCAACGTTTCATTTTTCTTGCTTTACGGAACTCAAATGCTCTTCCCATATTGTAATAATTTTGAATGGCGAATGTAGTGAAAATATTTTTTTTTAGGGGTGGTTTTGTTAGTGAAATTGTGGGTTGAAAGCTTTTGGATTTACAATTCCAGTAAGTCTCCTAAACACTCTTTTATTAATTCAATATTGTGGGTGGTAGTAGTACCCAATTTTTTAGTTAATCGTTCTTTTGAAATTGAGCGAATGTGGAAGGTAAGAACTTCTGATATTTTACTAAGACCATTTTGAGCGTTGGGGTGAAGTATGACATTGCCCTTGTAGTTTTTTATTTGTGTGGTTAATGGACAACAAATAACAATGGGTAAATAAGTATTGAGTAGGTTGCCGCTGATTATTAATATAGGTCTTAAGCCCATTTGTTCGCTGCCTTTGGCCGGATTCAAATTGGCAAACCAAATTTCTCCTTGTAACATTATGAGTCGGTGATTTGTTTGTGGTATTCTGCCATCCCTTCTTCGGCCATATCCAGTATATTCTTATCGGAAGAGGCATTTTGGAATGACTGGATATACTCCGCTCGTTTAATTTGTTCTAGGTATAGACTTAATGCTTTTTCAATGATTTTGTTTTTTGGCATAGCTAATTGTTTTGCTTTTTCGTTTAGCAATTCTAGTAATGCATCAGGAAGTGTACTTGTGTATGTTGCCATATCATATTTATATTTTATAAATATACGAATTTTTAGAATGTAGGTTTGATATGGGGTGATGGATAGAAGTGATTAACCCGCGCAAACGAATTAGGGCTTAGCAAATACATACTATTCTGAAATACTTCTAAAACTGGAAATAAATAAATGGCTGCATATCGCTAGATATAACTTGGTATAAGAAAACCACAGTAACAAAAGAGATAATGATTTGTACCGCCATTGGGGCTTTAATAAAGGTAGTTTTATACCATTCTTTAGTGGTACTAGGAAGCCAGTGAATGATGTAACCAGCTACCATTACCGCAAATACCTTCCAGAAGGCGCTGATAATATCAGGGGCTAACTCTAACGAGAAATTACCTTGGATTTGAGAGATGAGCTGAGCTGCTTTTTCAAAAGATTCACTACGGAACCAAATACGGGTAAACGTAATAAAATTGAAAGTTAAGAATATAGCCCATGCACGTTTGTACCAAGTGTTTTTGCTTTCCCATGGACTTATTTTTCGCCATAGTTTATAGACTACAATTCCGAGTCCGTTCAATCCGCCCCAAACCACAAAGTTCCAACTCGCTCCATGCCACAATCCGCCAATTAACATGGTGAGCATTACATTGATATTGGTGATTAACCAGGCTTTAAATGGCGGAATAAAGCGTGCTAAAAGTAACGCGGTAATAACTCCAGCTACAATTCCGCCAGTAACGATTAACGAACCAGATAAAAGCGCAATAAATGAAAGCGAAATGGATAGCATAACAAACGTGAAAACGGACCCGCCACGGTTACCGCCCATTGGAATGTATAGGTAATCTTTTAACCAGGTAGATAGTGAAATGTGCCATCTGCGCCAAAAGTTACCTGCGCTATCCGCCTTATAGGGTGAATCAAAGCTGTCTCTTATACACATCTCCGAGCCCACGAGACTCCTGAGCATCTCG
>CAJXPI010000274.1 GCA_913057875.1 uncultured Flavobacteriales bacterium | reverse complement strand
ATGCTCAGGAGTCTCGTGGGCTCGGAGATGTGTATAAGAGACAGCTGGTATACAATTTGAAAAAGCATGTACACTTGTTTTGTTAAACACAGGTGTTTATAAAGAATTATAGCTATGAGAAAATACCTATTTATACTCGCGTTTATACTAGGATGCATTCAATTACATGCGCAAAGCGCCTACCAAGTTAATAACAATCGCGTAGTTCTATCTACCATCGTAAATGCAGATACCGTGATTGTAGAAAGCCTTAAAAACCAGGTAGCTATTAATGGCGAATTAGACTTGATTAAGGTGGAATACAATAATCGTGATGCCCGTGTGGTAGGACGAATAGATCAAGGAGAGGAACGTTCGGATATTGTTATTCGTTTTTTTAATGAATACTCTTGGTTAGACGAACGCATTAAAATGTCGGAAAACGTAATGCAATTTACGGATGAAATTAAGGTAGATGTTCATGGCGTTGAAACGACCGTACCTGTGGATTTCACCATTAATAGAATTCGTGGTGGACAAGGTTTTACAGTACTCATTCAAATAACCGGAAATTTTTCTGCCAAAGATCTAGAAGAAGATTTTCCGCATTTGAATTTTCAAAGCGACATTATGTTCGGAATTTACCTAACGGTTCAAGTGGTCAACTAGTACTGTTCCAGTAAATAATTCATTACTTCCTGTAAATCGTTAAGCGGTAAATCCTTATTAGGGTCTACTTCAAAAATTTGCATTTTCTTACGGTTTCCACGTTCAACCGCTGGGTGCACTAATTCTTTAGCGCGAACCAATCCCATGTAAGGATTACCCGTTTTTTTAGAGTGGTGGAAATAGCAAAAAGGCTTGGCTTTATAATAGTAAAAGGGAGTTCCGTACTTCCAATGTTCGGTCATTTCTGGACGCAATTCCAGTATGTATTGACGTAAAAACAACAACACCGCTTGGTTTTGTGATGGCTGCTTTTCAAAGTATTGATCTATAACACTCAGCTCCATTAGTATTCTCTTTCTACTTTAGAAATACGCGTTCTATAGGCTTTATAAAAGTCTGTTTTTCCTTTTTTCTTAGCTATGGCATGTCTCGTGTTTTGACTCCACTTTTGAATAGATTCCAAACTATCCCAATACGTAACCGAAATACCTAAAACGTCTCTGGCCGATTCAATACCTAAAAAACCAGTTTGCGATTGCGCTAAATTTAAAACGGTTTCTGCTTCCTCCTCATAATCCTTTGGATCTTCATTTAGAATAGAGGTAAAAATTACCGCGTAGTATGGTGGTTTAGGCGTATTGATAATCATAGGTTCCTATTTACATTGATCAAATCCTTCTTGAATAATTTTACATGCGTAACGAATATCCTCTTCCGAAATATTTAAAGGAGGCGATAAACGAAAAGCGTATCCCGTAGATAAAAACCAAAAGGTAATTACTCCTTTTTCAAGGCAGTAATCAAATACAGTTTTCACCTTCTCAAAGCTCTCCATATCAATGGCAAAAAACAATCCTTTACGTCTTATTTCAGTTACTTCTGGGTGTTGAAGTAATTGTTCCATCAAAGCCCCTTTTCGCTTTACGTCCTCAAAGTCAATTTCATTGGTAATCACCTCTAAATTTGCCAAAGCTGCAGCACAGTTTACTGGATGTCCACCAAAAGTGGTGATATGCCCTAACATAGGGTTATGCGTTAATTGCACCATTTTTTCTTTACTGGAAATCATAGCCCCAATAGGCATTCCACCACCAAACCCCTTGGCGAGGGTAATTATATCAGGTACCACACCGTAATGTTCAAAAGCAAACAGTTTTCCAGTCCGCCCCATTCCTGTTTGAATTTCATCAAAAATGAGCTGCGCGCCTGTTTCATCACATTTTTTTCGGATGGCTTGCATGTATTCTGGTGAAGGAATTCGCACTCCCGCATCACCCTGAATGACCTCCATAATTACCGCTGCGGTTTTATCCGTAATTTGATCTAGTTGAGAGGAATCATTAAAATCTAAAAATTTCACTCCGGGTAAAAACGGACGAAAGGCATATTTTTTATTTTCATTCCCGGTAACACTTAACGAACCATGTGTGCCCCCATGGTAAGAATTATTGAAGCTAATCAATTCAGGTCTTCCTGTTACGCGCTTAGCTAGCTTTAAAGCGGCTTCATTGGCTTCCGTACCCGAATTCACAAAATAAAACGAATGCAGTTTTGAAGGTAAAACTTGAGTTAACGATTCCGCCAACTTACTTTGAACTTCTTGAATATATTCTCCATACACCATAACGTGCATGTGTTTATCTACTTGATTTTTGATAGCCTCCACCACCTTTGGATGGTTGTGTCCAATATTAGTTACCGCCACGCCAGAAATCATGTCTAACCATTTTTTACCATTGGGCCCATACAACCACGAACCTCGGGCAGATTCAATTTCTATTCCAATAGGAAACGGAGTAGTTTGGGCTAAATTCTCGTAAAAAATATCTTTTGGTGATGCCATAAAACAAAAATAGGAAAGCAAAATCATTCGCTTTCCTATTCTTCCCTTCTTTCTCTATTTCTTAATGAGGTGGTCCTCCCCCACGTTTCATTTTACGTAACAATTCGTGTCTAAAATCTTTTTCTGCTTTATAGAGCTTTCCCACTTTCTGAATGGAAAGTACCTTTCTAAACTTGACATCGTATTCTTTTCTAAGGTCCAAAATTTTTTGATCCGTATTAAAGTTCATTTGTATCAAATCATCTACTTGCTGATTTGTAAGTTCTTTACCTTCATTGGCTCTAAGTGTTTTTCGTCTGGTTTTCTCTAAAGAATGTAATTTCTCTTCAAACTCATTATAGACAGGCCAGAACTGCTGGGCTTCTTCAGGAGTTAGATCCAACTGTGTAGTGATATATTCCACCTTTAAAGCTTTAAACTTTTCTTGGCGTTCTTTATTATGTTCATGCCGTCCACCTTCATGTGGTGGCTGCGCAAAGGACAGGATGCTTAGGGTAAGACCCACAAGTAGCAAACTGATTTTTCGTAAGGTTTTCATCGTCATCAATTTTTACAAGTTCTCTAGAATTTCAAATTCTGTGTAGTTTTCGTCTAATAAATATTCGTAAATTTCTTCTTCTGAAAGGTATTCTTCATCAAAGGAAATATCTTCTAGTTCAGCTAAAGAAATGTTCTCAGCCAATACATAATCATCTAATCCGTAAAAGTCATCTATACTTAAATCTTCTATTTCTGCATAGGTTGAAGAGGAGTCTTCGATTGGGAACTCTTCTTCGGGTGTAAATACAACAAATGCCGCCCAAATAATGCTAGCCGCAATAGCCATTACTGAAACTGTCTCTTATACACATCTCCGAGCCCACGAGACTCCTGAGCATCTCG
>CAJXPI010000273.1 GCA_913057875.1 uncultured Flavobacteriales bacterium | reverse complement strand
TCTACACAGAGTAGATCGTCGGCAGCGTCAGATGTGTATAAGAGACAGATATAGGATCGTGCTTTATTCATTTATATGTGACAGAAAAGAGCGAGGGCGGATAGCGCGACATTTAATTTCTATTTCTTTTCTAAAAGAAATAGAAATTAAATGGAATGCTGCAATAAAGGTCTAAGGATTGGTTATTAACAAAGCGCTATCAATATATAAAACGAATTGACCGTTTATTACACCTAAAACCAATTGATTGCCGTTAGTTTTGTTATTGGAATCAAGTTGGAATGAATACTAGAACTATTTGCATAACAATTACGCTATGGCTGGGAAGCCATGGACTAGCATTAGGTCAAATGCAGATGGGCATTGCCCATGACAACATTAACGTAACAGGACAAATTAGGCTTAACCCAGCCCACGCGGTAGACCCAAAGCCATGGCTAGATATTAATGCTTTGGGCTTCTATATATTTGGAGCTAGTAATGCCGCATATTTAGATGCACAAGGATTTAGTCCTTTAAAGGGTGACGTTCCAAATTCTTTAAGCCAAAACCTGAATATTAATCAAGTCAACGGACAAATAGAAGCAATGGTTGTGGGCCCTTCTTTAAATGTTAGCTTAGGAAAATTCTCCGTTGGAATAAGCAGTGCTTTTAGAAACTATGCGGTAGGTAGAAAGATTCCCAAGGAATTTGCTCGTGGATTGCTGTATGGATTAAGAATTCCCGAATATTATGGCGATACATTAAGTGGTGATAATTATAGAGCCAAATTTTTGAGCTTTTTAGAAGTAGGCGTAAATGGCGGAATGATTATTCATCAAAAAGGAAACAACGTATTGAGCCTTGGTGTTAACCTCAAATATAACCTAGGAATTGGAGGGCTTTCCTTTTTAGCGGACAATTTCACTTATTCTATGCAAGATTCTATAAACGCAAACGTCCTTAATTTCACAGGCAAATATGGAGGATCTAACATTGGATTTCATCCAGGAACTGGCGCGAGCATGGATATAGGATTTATCTATCAAAAAAAGGTTGCTCCATCCCGTTATTACAAACCACACTCTCCGGAGAGTAATTGTAAATATACGGACTATAAATATAAAATAGGGTTTTCCATTTTGGACTTAGGTTTCATCAATTTCAAAGGTTCTTACTATCGAGAAGCTCAAAACGCGAGTGGCGCTTGGCCAAATTACGCTGATACTCGAGGAAATAATGTAGGAGATATTATTGAAGAAATTGACAAAATATTTAACCAAGGCATAACCGAAAGTCGAAGCAAATACAAAGCTACCCTTCCGCTATCTTTCGTTTTCCAATATGACTATAATTTTGGACGCGGACTATTAGTTAATGGAACAGTAATATATGGTGCGGGTTTAAAAAACTCTTTTGGAGCAGAAAGAGCGAGTATGATAGCGATTACCCCAAGGTTTGAAGGCAAAATATTTGGTGTTTCTACACCTATTAGTTTTAACAGCATGGGTAGAGGAGGACTTGGCTTAGGGGTTCGTTTCTGGTATTTAAGCATTGGCACAGACAACCTAGCCGCTTATTTAATTAATATGGACGTATACCGTTTGGATGTATACGCCCATATAAAAATTCCAATTTTTGTAAACCCCAACTGTAAAAAAAGAGGTTTAGGTGAAATTGATTGGCGATTTAGTGATTGTAGCGCACCAGGCGCACGTTCATCAAGAAAGAAGTTAAAAAGGTAATTACCTCCCTTCTTTTACCCAATCTTTGAGCAACACACTTGGACGGTATCTATCATCACCATAACGCTCTTGAAGAGCATTCAATCCGTTTAGCACATTTTGAAAACCTAATTCTTCGCCCCAAGCAATTAATCCCTTTGGATAGTTTACTCCTTTAGTCATTGCGGTTTCTATATCTTCAACAGATGCAATTCCCAGAAACTTTGCATCAACAGCTTCATTAATCAAAAGAAACAGAATTCTCTCAAAAATCGCCTTTCCTTTTACCTCATCCATATCAGGAGTAGGTTGGGAAGCATTTTCAGAATAATCGTAAAATCCTTTACCCGATTTTCTCCCAAACCAATTAGCTTCCTTTAATCTCTTTTGTGTAATGGACGGTTTATATCGAGGATCAAAATACATTTCGGTCCAAACGGTTTCCGTTACCACGTAATTTACATCATGGCCAATAAGGTCCATTAACTGAAATGGCCCCATTCTAAACCCACCAAGCTCACTCATTGCCCAATCTATGGTTGCAATATCAGCAAAACCTTCTTCATACATTTTGATAGCTTCGCTGTAAAACGGGCGCGCCACACGATTTACAATAAACCCGGGGGTATCTTTTGCTAAAACCACTTTCTTCCCCCAAGATTTTACCAGCTCAAAAACTTGAGTTGAAACATTCTTGTTACTTATAAGAGAAGGAACAATTTCAACCAAAGGCATCAAAGGAGCCGGATTGAAAAAATGCACTCCCATGACTCTTTCCGGCTTTTTCAACTCACCCGATATAGAAGCAATAGATAGGGATGACGTATTTGAAGCCAATACAGTTTCTGCGGAAACAATATCCTCCAATTTGGCGAACAAGTCCTTTTTAACTTGAAGATTCTCAATAATGGCCTCAATAATTAAATGACTTTGATCAAAAGCCTGTAAATCTCTAGCGTAAGTAATTCTTTCTTGAATACTTTTTGCCTCCGCATCAGTAACTCGTCCTTTTTCAATTAAGCGAGCCATGATTTTTGCTAAAGACTTTTTCGACCTTTCCAGTGTTTCAGTTGATAAATCAAACAACACTACCTGATGTCCGGCAGTTGCGGCCACTTGCGCAATACCTGACCCCATGGCACCAGCACCTACAACACCAATAATACTTTTTTTATTTAATTCCATTTGGATTTTTTTATTTCCCCTTAAATTCCGGTTTTCTTTTTTCAAGAAAGGCATTTACCCCTTCCTGATAGTCATGACTATTACCCGCTTTTGTTTGAAATTCATCTTCCACAGCCAGTTGCTGATCTAAATCATTTGTCATAGAAGAATTCAGAGCCTGTTTTGTTAAAGCCAATGCATATGTCGGCATTTTTGCCAGTTTATCCGCCAACTTTAATGCTGCCGTCTCCAAATCTGAAGCATCCACAACTTTATAAATCATACCCATTTCTTGAGCTTCTATTGCTCCTACCTTATCACCTAACATCATTAATGCGGTGGCCTTTTGCACACCTATAATTCGTGGCAAAAAGAAGGTGCCACCACTAT
Source organism: uncultured Flavobacteriales bacterium (assembly GCA_913057875.1). GTDB lineage: Bacteria > Bacteroidota > Bacteroidia > Flavobacteriales_G > Salibacteraceae > CAJXZP01. The sequence continues at coordinate 132 of CAJXPI010000273.1, read as the reverse complement.
CAGGTATAAGTCCAATTTTACTGAAAGCTTGAATAAATGATGATTCGCTAGAAGCCAAGGTTAAATCACAAGCTAGGGCAATATTAGCTCTGTCTCTTATACACATCTCCGAGCCCACGAGACTCCTGAGCA
>CAJXPI010000272.1 GCA_913057875.1 uncultured Flavobacteriales bacterium | reverse complement strand
TTTATGTTTTATGCAGGATGCTTTAAACAATCAAATGGTTGGCGGTATGCGTTTGGAGAACAATGCAACGGGTGCAAATTCAGAAGCAGAGGTATTAGCCAATGATTGTAGTGACTTTAATACTTCTATAAATGAACATTGGCTAGGAGAATTAAATATATACCCCAACCCAGCAAGCACCGAAGTGTATGTGGGTAATTTAAAAGAGCCAGCCATATATCATATTTTCGATATGAGTGGAAAAGAAATACAACAAGGCGAGAAACAAATTGATGGTAGAATTTCTTTGCAAAATGTGTCCAAAGGCATGTATGTGTTATTGGTAGGAAATAAACGTAATAAGTTGATGATTCAATAAAACAAACAATAATATTATCCAATCCCAAGTTGATTTTTCAGCTTGGGATTTTTTATACCCAATCATATAAACCCAAAACCTTGGCTACCTATGTAATAAACAATAATTTTGCGCGATGTTTGACAAAATGCTAACCATTGCGGTCGATTTTGACGGTACTATTGCCGAAGATGCCTATCCAAAAATTGGAAAGCCAATGCCTTTTGCCTTTGAAACACTAAAAATGTTAGAAGCCAAAGGTCATCGGTTAATCTTATGGACGGTACGTTCGGGTAAAACCTTGAAAGATGCCGTTGAGTTTTGTAAGAAAAACGGAGTTGAATTCTATGCCGTAAATAATGAATTTATGGAAGAAGAATTCTCGGGTAGAGGTTCTCGTAAAATCAATGCGGATATTTTTATTGATGATAGAAATATTGGTGGTTTTGTAGGATGGGGAACTGTGTACCAGTTAATTGAAGGAGATGATGCGCCTCCATTACAAAAAGCACCAAAAAAGGGACTGTTTTCCTTTTTGAAAAAATAAGGATAAAGAATTCTCCCGACCTCGGTCTTCGGTCTTCCATCCAAACACAAAGAATACGTTAAAATAATGATACATTATAAATCACCAGAAGAAATTGAATTGATGCGTGAAAGTGCTCAAGTGGTTTCGCGTACCTTAGGAGTAGTTGCTGAGCATATTGGCCCGGGAGTTACACCTTTGCAGTTAGACAAACTTGCTGAAGAATACATTCGTGATCAAGGTGCAGTGCCTGGGTTTTTAGGCCTGTATGATTTCCCAAATACGCTGTGTACTTCATTGAATGAGCACGTAGTTCATGGAATCCCAGGAAAAGTGGAGCTTCGTGAAGGTGATGTGCTTTCGGTAGATTGTGGGGCTATTAAAAATGAGTTTTATGGTGATCATGCGTATTCATTTGCTATTGGTGAAGTAAGCCAAGAAGTGAAAGATTTGTTACGTGTAACCAAAGAATCTTTATACCTAGGTATTGAACAAATGACTGCTGGTAAGCGTTTAGGTGATATTGGACATGCCATTCAAAAACATGCCGAAGATCACGGTTACGGAGTAGTGCGTGATTTGGTTGGACATGGTTTAGGAAGAGTGATGCATGAAGATCCTCAGGTGCCTAATTACGGTCGTCCGGGTAGAGGAAAGAAATTAAAAAACGGATTGGTGCTAGCCATCGAACCTATGATTAATATGAAAGATTGGCGCGTACGTCAATTAGACGATGGCTGGTCAATTGTATCGAGAGATGGTAAACCTTCGGCTCACTTTGAGCATGACGTAGCCATTGTAAACGGAAAGCCAGACATCTTGTCTACATTTGATTACGTAGATGAAGCTTTAGCTAAAAATGCCAACGCATCATGATCATAAGAGTAAGTAAAGAATTTGATTTTGAAATGGCACATGCCTTAGACGGGCATGATGGTAAATGCCATAATATTCATGGGCATACCTATGGGCTTAAGGTGACTTTTATTGGAGAACCTATTGATGCTCCGGGTACAGCTAAAGATGGAATGGTAATCGACTTTTCTGACTTGAAGGCCATTGTGAAGACTAATGTAGTTGATGTTTTTGATCACGCTCTGGTTTTACGTGATAATTCACGTTTTCTAGGCGTGGTGACTAAAGAAAACAATCCGCGTTTAATGTTGGTTTCTTACCAGCCTACTGCTGAAAAGTTATTAGAGCACATGGTAGCCATCATTACCGAAAATTTACCTGCGCATATTAATTTACATTCTGCGTTATTACGCGAAACCAATTCGTCATACGCGGAGTGGTTTGCAGCCGATCAAGTTTAGTCTGAATGAATATTCCCACGGGTAAAAAAGTATATTTCGCTTCCGATCAACATTTAGGGGTTCCTGATTTTGATTCGAGTTTAAAGCGTGAAAAACATTTTGTGAAATGGCTAGATGAGGTCAAACAAGATGCTGCTGCTATTTATCTCATGGGCGATTTATTTGATTTTTGGTTCGAGTACGCAAGTGTAGTTCCGCGTGGATTTACTCGTGTACTTGGAAAGATTTCTGAAATTACCGATAGCGGTATTCCCGTATACTTCTTTAAAGGAAACCATGATATGTGGACCTTTGATTACCTAGTAAAAGAATGTGGGGTAGAGCTATTTGATGGATCTCCTATGGAAGTGGAAATGAATGGAAAATCATTTCTTTTAGGTCATGGAGATGGATTAGGTCCTGGTGATTATTGGTATAAAAAAATTAAAGCCTTTTTCGCGAATCCATTAATGCAATGGTGTTTTGCACGTCTACATCCTAATTTTGGGGTTGGATTGGCTAATTATTTCTCTAGAAGTAGTCGTGCTAAAAACGCTACCGAAGACAAAACCTACCATGGCGATGATGCCGAATGGTTGGTGCTATTCGTGAAGGAGGAAGAAAAGAAAAAACACCGCGATTATTATGTTTTCGGACATCGGCATTATGCCATGGATATGGATTTAGGCAACAACGCACATTACATCAATTTAGGCGACTGGGTAGTTGATTTTACCTACGCTGTTTTTGATGGAGTCTCTCTTGAATTAAAAGAATACGGAAAGCCAGAGTAGGTAACTTTTAATCCGTAATTTGCGTCTGTATTAAAAATTATCCCATGCGCTTTATCTTACTCTTATCATGCCTATTAACTGTATCTGGTTTTGCCAATAATTTAACTACTTCTTCCATAGGTGTTTCTTGGACAGGAGCTCAGCAGATTTCTATAGATCTTCAAAATATTTATTTCTGTACCGCTGATTCTATTCCTATGCAACAAGAGGTATTATTGACTTCAACTTGTGGAGATTCCATTTGGGTCAATCTTGTGGGATTTCATAGCCCCTTACCAATTTTGACTTATTGTGAGATTGAAGATTGTACAGGGAATACCCCCAGAGGTTATACCCGCTATTCCTACATGGATACGGTTGATTTAAATAGTAATTGTGATAATTGGGTGGTGCATTATCTGTCTCTTATACACATCTGACGCTGCCGACGATCTACTCTGTGTAGA
>CAJXPI010000271.1 GCA_913057875.1 uncultured Flavobacteriales bacterium | reverse complement strand
CGAGATGCTCAGGAGTCTCGTGGGCTCGGAGATGTGTATAAGAGACAGTATATGAATAGTATGCCTTTTGTTTTTTATAACTCTAATGATAAGTTGGTTGGAATGGGCGTTGATTTGGCAACTTTGTTAGCTCATGACCTTAAGGTGGAACTAGAATTTGTACCTATTCAGCACAACAAATTAATTCCCTGGCTAAAAAAAGATTACTACGATATTGTCATGTCGGATATTTTTCTATCCAGTGAATATGCGCAACAAATAAAGCTATCCAAATCCTATATGGAGGTTTCATTGGCAATTTTAACCAAAAAGGAAAATGAAACATTGAGTTCTTTTGAATTAGCAACCGCTCAGGATTCTTTTACATTGGCCTATTTTGTTAGAAGAGAAATTGCCCAAGATTATATTTCATTTTTCCCTCAAGCCGGTTTGTTTGATATTCCTGATTATGACTCTTTATTTTCTTATAACGATTCTATTAAAATTGACGGGTTGATTACCTCGGCAGAAAGAGCTGCAGCATGGACTGTTTACCATCCAGAATATAAGGTCGTGAATCCGCTTCCGTATCATTTATACAATCCCTTAGTTTTTCCTGTAGCTGGAGATGAGGTATGGCAAGAGTATGTGAATCGTTGGATTGATTTTAGAACCAAAGATGGAAGCGTTGATAAGATGTATCAGCAATGGATATTGGGTAAACCTTACCGAAAGCAAACAGAAACTTGGAGTATCTATAAGGATGTTTTAGGCTATTAATTTGTGAGAAATTTAATTTTTACTGCACTTTCTTTGCGTTATTTTCGTCCATTAAATAAATCAATATGAAAAAATTTTTATTCATTGCCCTATTGACTACCGTTTGTATTCCAGTTGTAAGTCAGGAATTATATGGAAAGAAATTATTGAAAAAGGCTGCTAGTTATTCAAAAACTGGTAAGGAAGAGGAAGCTAGAAAAGTTTTATTAAAGAATTATACCCCTGAGGATAAGTATGCTAGCAATATCAATCTAGAAATTGGTAAACTATACGCTAAAGCTAAAATGTTAGATTCTGCCCATATTTATTTTGATAGTACGGCTAATGGTAATAATTCTAAACTTAAAGAGGATTTGGAAAGCGCAAGAAAGCTGGTTAAAAATAACAAGGAGCAATATCAAATTGAAATACTTTCAGGGTGGAGAATAATGGATAAAAAAACGGATTTAGAATCCGCTATTTCGGCATTTGAATCTGCTCTAAAACTAGATGTTGGTAACTATGAGGCGTATCAAGGAATAGGTGAGGTATTAACAAAACAAGGAAAAAATAAGGAAGCAATGGTATGGTACGCGAAGGCTATTACCAAATATTTTCCGAGTAACGAAGAAAAAGCACATTGTTATGAACATATGGCTATTTCACAGGTTAATTTGCAAAAAACAGGAGAAGCGATTAATTACTGTAACAAAGGTTTGATGCTGAATTCAAAAAATAAAGGGTTACTTTTTATTCGAGCGAAAAGTTATTTTTCTCAAAACTTGTTTCTTGAAGCAAATACTGATTTCATTAAAGTGATTAGATTGCAACCCGATAACGCAGAGGCCTGGTTTTATAGTGGAGCGAGTTATTTGAAGATGCAAGATTATCAAAATGCCGTAAATAGTCTATCCAGCTGTATCACCTATGATAGCACTAATCAAAATGCATATAAATCTAGAGGAGAAGCGTATGTAAGCCAATTGGATTTTGAAAATGGTAAAAAGGATTTTCAATACTTAGCAAAGGTAATACCCTCAAATTTTTATGCGATTAACGCAATGGGTATTTGTGATTATTATTTGAGAAATTTCCCTGAGTCAGTAAAAAACTTCGAGACTGTGAGTTCGTTAAATGCTCCAGAATATTACAAATACAACCTGGTAAGGGCCTATATGGAAAATGACCAAAACAAAGAGGCCTTGATTATTTGTAAAGAATGGGCACAGTCCAATCGAGGAAACTTGAGATATAATGTAGTTCACATCAAAACTCTTATGAATTTAAATAAGTTTAAGGAGGCGCAAACCTATTTAGAAGAGTCTATGAAGATGAATGCTTTCGTTGTGGAGTATTTAGAATTGGCGAAGGAAATCTATGAACGCAGCGGATATAAAAGAGCTGCAAAAGATGCCGCTAGCCAAATAGGCAGTATTCAAATTAACCCAATTAATCAAGATTTACTTTTTTAACTAGGCAATTACTCCTGAACCAACCAACTCATCGTCTTGATACCAAGCAGCAAATTGACCCGCTGCAATACCTTTTTCCGGAGAATCAAAAAGAATGTACATACCTTCGGTTTGACGGTATAAGGTTGCTCCAACTAAAGGTTGTCTGTATCGAATACGGACGTTATATTTTTGGTTGGAACCAATAGCCATTTGCAAATCTTCACGGATCCAATGAATTTCCTCTTCGGTAATAAAAAGTCCGGGTCTAATTAAGCCCGGATGTTGGTCTCCTTGTCCGGAATAAATATGATTAGTTTCCGTATTTGTGGCAATGACGTATAAGGCTTCTTTAGTTCCACCTACGCCTAACCCTTTACGCTGGCCAATGGTAAAGTAATGCGCTCCATTATGTGGGCCAATCACTTTCCCATTATCGGGAGTATATTCAATGGGTGCACTAAGAGTTTGTAGTTTCTCCTCTAAAGAACTAAATGCAGTAGGTAAACTTCTGTAACCTGTCCAATCCGAAGATATCTCTATAATATCACCGTGTATTGGCTTTAATTGTTGTTTTAAAAAATCGGGTAATTTAACTTTACCGATAAAACACAAGCCCTGTGAATCCTTTTTGTCAGCTGTAATAAGTTCTTGTTCTGTTGCAATTTTGCGAACCTCACTTTTTTGTAAATGACCTATGGGAAATAGGGCTTTGGCTAATTGTTCCTGACTAAGTTGACATAAGAAATAACTTTGGTCTTTGTTGTTATCAGATCCAGCAAGAAGTTGGTATACTGACTCTCCATTTACTTTTGTTTCACCTTTTTGGCAATAATGCCCAGTAGCCACAAAGTCAGCACCTATTTTCATTGCAGCATCTAAGAAAATATCAAATTTGATTTCTCGGTTACATAGCACATCTGGGTTTGGTGTTCTACCTTGCCTATATTCTTTAAACATGTAATCTACAATGCGGTCTTTGTATTGTTCACTAAGGTCAATAGTTTGGTAAGGAATACCCAGTTTTTCAGCAACTAATAGCGCGTCATTACTATCATCAATCCAGGGGCATTCATCGCTAATGGTAACCGAAGTGTCATGCCAGTTTTTCATAAACATGCCTATAACCTCATAACCTTCTTGTATCAGTAAATGCGCTGCTACACTAGAGTCAACACCTCCAGATAAACCTACCACCTGTCTCTTATACACATCTGACGCTGCCGACGATCTACTCTGTGTAGAT
>CAJXPI010000270.1 GCA_913057875.1 uncultured Flavobacteriales bacterium | reverse complement strand
CTTTAAAGTGGTAACAATAAATCCAAAACAAAAAAGTAATAAAACGCGGTATTTCTATTAATAAGTTTAGAATACAGAAATTAAACAACAACCCTATTCACTGATTCAATAACATAACTCACCTCTTCATTTGTCATAGTTGGATGTATAGGTAAAGACAACATTTGAGATTGAATTCTTTCGGAATTAGGCAAAACAGGATTAAGATGAGAAAACATTTTTTGCTGGTGAATAGACTTCGGGTAATACAATCTTACTGGAATACCCATGGATTGTAATTCCTGCATATACTGATCTCGATTCCCTTCTACCACAATAGTAAATTGATGGTAAACATGAGTCGCATAATTTGGCACCGCCCCAATTGAAATCAATTTATTAGCTACTAATCCATCTGTATACATTTTAGCTATCTCCACCCTTCTACTATTCCATTGATCTAAATACGGAAGCTTAGCACTCAGAATAGCCGCTTGTAAAGTATCTAATCTAGAATTACTCCCAATGATCTCATGAACATATTTAGAGGATTGCCCGTGTTGAGCCAACATCTTTGCCCTTTCCAATAAATTTGACTTTTTAGATACAATAGCACCACCATCTCCAAAAGCACCTAAGTTTTTAGAAGGAAAAAAGGATATAGTTCCTAAATCTCCAATGGTTCCTACCATCTGCCATTTTCCTTGAACCAAACAACTAGCTCCAATTGCTTGAGCGGTATCTTCAATGACTTTAAGGTTCTGGACTTTTACAAATTCCATTATGGCACCCATATTTGCAGGCATCCCATACAAATGTACCGCAATGATACATTTACATTTTGGAGTTATTTTCTGTTGTAAATCGGAAACGCATATAGTAAAAGTTTCATCCACATCAACAAAAACCGGTGTTGCTCCTACTTTGTTTATTACCTCAACAGATGCGAAATAGCTAAATGAGGGAACAAGTACCTCATCACCTAGACCAATGCCCAAGGTTAATAGTGCAATTTCTAAGGCATCGGTCCCATTTCCAACACCAAGTACACTTGCATTTAAATAAACACCTAATTCCTTTTCAAATAAACCTACCTCTGGACCACTAATAAACTGTTGATGGTACATTACCTTTTGAATAGCAGCATCCAACTCCAATTTTATTGGAGCATGAAGTGCAGGTAAATCAATTATTTGAATTTGGTACTTCAAGTATTTTTCTATTCTAGTTAATTATTAGCCTAGCATTTTTTTTATCTCTAAGGATTTTGTCTAACGTGAAAAGATCCCTGATGGAAGTTTCTAGGAGCTTTGTCTCAATGGGCCAGTCTTCTAACCTCTACCCAAATAATGAATCCACAAACTCTCGCTTGTTAAACACTTGTAAATCTGAGATACTTTCACCTACTCCAATATAACGTACTGGAATACTAAACTGATCTGATACTCCTATAACAACACCACCTTTTGCAGTACCATCCAATTTTGTTACGGCTAAAGAAGAAACCTCTGTGGCTTCCGTAAACGCCTTTGCTTGTTCAAAGGCATTTTGCCCAGTAGAACCATCAATTACCAACATCACATCATGAGGGGCATCAGGCAATACCTTTTTCATTACATTCTTGATTTTACTTAATTCATTCATTAAGTTAATTTTATTATGCAATCTACCCGCAGTATCAATTATTACCACATCCGCATTATTGGCTTTTGCACTAGCAACCGTGTCATAGGCAACAGAAGCGGGGTCGGCTCCCATACCTTGAGAAACTACGGGAACATCTGTACGTTCTCCCCAAATCTTAATTTGGTCAACCGCAGCGGCTCTAAAAGTATCAGCAGCACCTAACATTACATTTAGGCCTTGCTCCTTAAATTGATTCGCCAATTTTCCAATCGTTGTGGTTTTTCCAACTCCATTAACTCCTACCACCATAATTACATATGGCCCTTCTACTTTGGGAATTACAAACTCTGAAGAATCATTACCGTCCTTATCATCCAATAAAGCAGCAATTTCCTCACGCAGAATTCTTTGCAATTCGGAGGTACCCACATATTTATCGCGTGCCACTCTTTCTTCAATTCGAGTAATTACTTTTAGGGTAGTTTCCACACCTACATCAGAGGTTACCAATATTTCTTCTAACTCATCCAGAACATCATCATCAACAGTATCCTTACCAGCCACTGCCCGCGACATTTTAGATAAGAAACCTTCCTTGGATTTTTCTAATCCTTTATCTAGTTTCTCCTTTTTATCTTTTGAAAAAATATTTAACCAACCCATATATAGAATTTCATGTTTGAAACGGAAGCCGCAAAGATAAGCAGTTAAGCAAATGAGTAAATACAATTGTGATAATTGTACAGTCTAAGCAATTTTTTGGTAAAAAAAAAGCCTCTTCAATTAATGAAGAGGCTTTTACTCATAACGAGTAGAAGATTATTTAGAAAGATGCTCTCTTACTTTATCAGTAGGAACTAATTTTTCTTCAAACATATAAGCTCCAGTTTTTGGAGATCTTACTGTTTTAATAACTTTAGTAATGCTCTTAGCACCACCTTTACCTAACGTTGCAACGGTTTTCTTAGCCATTTCTTAAAATTTAGGATTATTTAATTTCTTTATGAACAGTCATCTTTTTCAAAATAGGATTGTATTTCTTCAATTCCATTCTGTCCGGAGTGTTCTTTCTGTTTTTGTTAGTAATATAACGAGAAGTTCCTGGTAGTCCAGTACCTTTATGCTCAGTACATTCCAAAATCACTTGGATTCTATTTCCTTTTTTCTTAGCCATGATACAATCTCCTTATTAACCGTTATAATAACCTTTTTCTCTTGCTTCTTTCAAACAAGCTGTAATACCTTTTTTATTGATGGTACGAATAGCAGAAGCAGAAACTTTTAAAGTAATCCATTTATCTTCTTCTTGAATGTAAAATTTCTTTACATGAAGATTTGGTTTAAAAACTCTTTTCGTATGTGCTCTAGAATGAGAAACGTTGTTTCCAGTCATTCTTTTCTTTCCTGTTATTTGACAAATGTTAGCCATCTTTTCTTCTTGTTATAATTCACCCTACTAATAAGGGGCTGCAAATATACTATTAAATTATTTAAAGTTTCAAAAACTTTTCGGATTTTTTAATTCAAATTCTTAGCATCATACAATCATCGCAAAAAATCGACTGCAAAAGTATGGATTTCTTTGTAAATCAGAACCTAAATCTTCTCGAAATACTACACCCACTTTTAAACATTCTTTTCAACATACTATTCAAAAAGTACTTGAGGATAAGAATCAATCCCCGGTCGGTCATTCTTCCCTCCTTCCCCCTCCTCCAAGAGGGAACACAATTTAGAATAGCTTTATTTGGTTTGGCAATTTACCTTTTTGGAATGTTTTTGAGATTAATCTTATGGAGTAAAAAGTAAATTCCCCCTTGGCGGAGGGGGAGAAATCCGAACTTGTGAGGATTAGGGGGATTG
>CAJXPI010000269.1 GCA_913057875.1 uncultured Flavobacteriales bacterium | reverse complement strand
TTTCTAAATATGGCTGGCGGAATAAAAGTGGACGACCCCTCTATTGATTTGGCTGTGGTGTGTTCCATTTTATCTTCGAGTGAAAACTTATCTATTTCCGGTAAAATTTGTTTTGCTGGAGAAGTGGGACTTTCTGGTGAAATACGACCAGTAGCCAGAATTGAACAACGTATTCAAGAAGCAGAGAAACTTGGTTTTGAACGTATTTTTATTTCTTCGTTTAACAAGCTTTCTGATATGGGGGAACACAAAATTGATGTGGCTCTAGTTAAAAAGGTAGATGATGTTTTCCAAAGCCTTTTTGGTTAATAAGTCTATTCCTTAGCTAAGGGGTGGGTTAGGCCAGAAGATTTGAGTAACTCTAATTTCACCGACCCTACAATTACTTTGGCCTCTATGAGTACTGGGATTTTGTTTTTGTCGTCAGATATATAAACTACCAAATCCTCATCATCATCAAATATTCTGCCCTTTATAACCACAGGTTGAAATTTAAAACAGCGGTATGTTCCAGATTTGATGTTAATGGTTTCTTTGCCAATATACTTAATTCTTACTGGTTCAATTAACCCATCTACAAAAGCTTCAAACTTTAAAATGTCACCCACTTTATAATGGTCAATATCAATACTCCTAGCGTAATAATAAGCGCTAATAATATCTTGAATCCCATCAGGAACCGCAACAGTGTCTTTCTTTTCAGTGGTGACAATGTTATTTTCATGGTCGAAATTATATTCTTGATCAAAAACAAAACCTCCTTCGTCTACATGTCTAACAAATCGATAGGGTTCTAAGGTTTCTGTATTCATGTAGGTCACATATGAATCGCGCACCTTAAAAAAGAAGTCAAAGGTCCCCGTGCTGTATCCTTTACCATCTACCTTAGTACACATTTTCCCATTCACAAAATGGGCGCCCTTGGTAACTTCAATAGTTGCTCTACCTGCGTGAATAAAGCCGTAGTGAGCTAAATATTCTAACTTTTCTCCTTTTGAGAAAGCAGGGTAGTCCACAATTTTGAGGACTGAATATTCAGTCCCAATGGGTGACGGGGCAAAACCTAGTTCGATAAAACTAGCGAAAGCAATAACTATGAATACCTGGAATTTCATTTGACAATAAAGATAACTAAGATTAACGTGAATTCGTGTGTGTTGGTTTCAAATAATGTGCCGTAATTTTTATCCTAACCATCCATCTCTATCTAAAGATCTGTATTGAATAGCTTCTGCAATATGGTTTGATTGTATTTTTTCACAGGAATCCAAGTCGGCAATAGTTCTGGCTACTTTTAAAATTCGATTATATGAACGAGCAGAAAACCCGAGTCTTTCTACGGCATTTTTGAGCAGTTGTTCACCCATTTCATCAACTATACACCACACTTTCATTTGTTTGGGTTCTAATTGGGCATTACAGAAAACACCATTTAACTCTTGGTATCTTTTGTTTTGTTTAGCTCTGGCAGAAATAACCCTGTCTCTAATGGCTTTGCTGCTTTCCCCATCCGTTCTATTTCTAAGCTCTTCAAATGGCACACTGTTAACTTCTAAATGTAAGTCAATGCGATCCATAAGTGGTCCAGAGACTTTGTTTAAATACCGTCTCACTGTTTGTTCACTGTCTGTAGAGGTAGAGGCATTATAAAAATCTCCGCTAGGTGAAGGATTCATCGAGGCTACTAACATGAACGATGCTGGAAAATCAACCGTTATCATTGCTCGTGAAATAGTTACGTATCTATCTTCTAGGGGTTGACGCATTACTTCTAGAACTGTTCGTTTAAATTCCGGAAGTTCATCTAGAAACAATATGCCATTATGTGCTAAAGAGATTTCACCAGGCTTCGGGTTGGACCCTCCTCCTACCAAGGCTACATCACTAACCGTGTGATGAGGATGTCTAAATGGTCGAGTGGTAATTAGAGAAGTGGATTTGCCCAATAAGCCAGAAACAGAATGAATTTTCGTGGTTTCTAACGCTTCTTCTAACGTTAGGGGAGGTAAAATAGTAGGAATCCTTTTGGCTAGCATAGTTTTTCCCACACCAGGTGGCCCAACCATAATAACGTTGTGCCCACCAGCGGCCGCTATTTCTAATCCGCGTTTTACGGTTTCTTGGCCTTTCACATCAGCAAAATCCACATTAAATAATTCTGAGTTTTCGTTAAATGAATTCAATAAATTTACCTTGGTGGGTTCTAAGGTTTCTTTTCCGGTAAGGAAATTAATTGCTTTAGCAATGTTTTTAATGCCATAAACCTTTAAACCTTGAACAACAGCTGCTTCTTGTGCATTTTGGTAGGGCAGAATAAAGCCTTCAAACCCTTCCTTTTGTGCTTGTACTGCAATGGGTAATGCTCCGCGAATGGGTCGTAATTCACCATCAAGAGAAAGTTCCCCCATAATGACGTATTTAGAAATTTCAGGAGCATCAATTTGTTCCGTTGCGGCTAAAATCCCCATAGCTAAAGTTAGGTCATATGCACTTCCTTCCTTTTTTATGTTGGCGGGTGCCATATTAATAGTGATGCCTTTTACCGGAATTTTATGCCCATTATTTTTTAAGGCAGCATCTATTCTCTGTTGACTTTCTTTTACAGCACTATCAGGTAATCCTACAAGAAAATAGTTGACGCCTTGGCCAATATTCACCTCAACAGTGATGGTTTGGGCGTCTATACCATAAACAGCTGATCCAAATGTTTTAATTAGCATAGTTGGGTTTTATGTGTTCTAAATTAGCTAATTTTAAATTATAATAATCTTGATTTGTGAGGATTGGGTAATTTTACTCGTTGGAACATTATAGGTGTAATTCTCGTATCTGGTGACAGACTAAAAACTTTGTTATGAAAAAAATGCTACTTCTATTTTATATTCTGCCTTTTTCTCTTTGGGCGACCAATTACGAGACTATTGATGTTTCGGGAGTTATTAAATGGTCTACGGATGGTGGTCAAAGTGACTGTAATTGTACACCAAATTACGGTAACAAACATGATTCTATCTTTGTTTATCACTCTTATACTTTTAATTCTGATATGGATATTAAATCATATTTTGAAATAAATGCTGCTGGAGGAACTGTGATTTTTGATAAGAAATTCAAAAAGCATGAAGCTGCTGCTCTAATTGTTAATTCCACAATTATTTGCCATGATGAAGTTCATTTGCACACCAAAAAAGGTAGGGTAGAATTTGATAATTGTGACTTACAAGTTGATAAGAAGTTTGAAATTGTTGAATGTACTGTTCTTGCATACGCCAATTCTAATTTCAATTTGGATGAAATTTGCGAGATAAAGGGTAAAAAGAATGACAAGGCCGGAAATTTCTTCTTCACTGGAAACTCATCTATAAACTTTAATGATGGTATTAAAGGTGATGAAAAAGGTGATGGTAGGATAACTTTTGGAGAATCTACTGCAAATTTTAGCCCTGCTACCTGTCTCTTATACACATCTCCGAGCCCACGAGACTCCTGAGCATCTC
>CAJXPI010000268.1 GCA_913057875.1 uncultured Flavobacteriales bacterium | reverse complement strand
CCGAGATCTACACCGAGTAGATCGTCGGCAGCGTCAGATGTGTATAAGAGACAGAAAGTACACTCTGGCTAAAGGTTTATTTGGCTACCAAGTTTTGACCGATTACGAATTCATAACAAAACCAAAATAGACGGCAATTAAAAAGTCCAAAATCCTACATTTGTAACTCGTTGTAATTTGAACATCATTGTTCCTGAAATTAATACTATGTCAAAAGCAATTAAGGGTTTTTCAAAACTCACAAAACAAGAAAAGATTGATTGGGTAGTTTCCAATTTTTTTCAAGATCCAGAAGAAGGCAAATCAGTTTTAAACCAGTACTGGAATTCAGATGAAAAACTACAACAAGTGCATGATGAATTTATTGAAAACACCTTAACCAATTATTACCTTCCTTTCGGAGTTGCTCCCAATTTCTTAATCAACGATGAAATTTACACCATTCCTATGGCTATTGAAGAAAGCTCTGTAGTGGCTGCTGCTGCTAAGGCTGCAAGCTTTTGGATGGCACGAGGCGGATTTAAAGCCGAGGTAATTTCAACAAAAAAGATTGGGCATGTTCACTTCGTTTACTACGGTGATTATGACAAACTCTTAAAGTTTTTCAATGGAATAAAAGATAAGTTTTACGCGGATACCGAGTCCATTACCACAAACATGAGAAAACGGGGTGGTGGCATTACCGATATCATGTTGATCAACAAAAACTACGAGGAACCAAATTATTATCAAATCAAGGCAAACTTTGAAACGATAGATTCTATGGGTGCCAATTTTATCAATACGTGTTTGGAACAATTTGCCGATACGTTGCAGCGTGAAATTGAAACTTCAAAAATTTTCACGGAAGAGGAAAAACAGATCCAGATCATTATGTGCATTCTATCTAACTACACGCCAGAGTGTTTGGTTAGAGCGGAGGTCAATTGTTCGGTAAAAGAATTGGCAACCGAGCATATGACTGGGCTCGAATTTGCTGAAAAATTTGAACGCGCCATTCATGTGGCCACCATAGAACCATATCGAGCAACCACCCATAATAAAGGTATTATGAATGGTATTGATGCGGTGGTTATTGCTACGGGAAATGATTTTAGGGCGGTGGAAGCTGCGGCACATACCTATGCAGCTAGATCCGGACAATACCGGTCATTAACAAAATGTGAGATTAAGAATGATCAATTTAGATTTTGGCTAGATATTCCAATGGCACTTGGCACCGTTGGAGGATTAACTACCCTACACCCTATGGTAAAGTTTGCCTACAAATTATTAGGGAATCCAGGAGCTAAAGAATTAATGATGATTATTGCCGCCTCAGGGTTAGCTCAAAATTTTGGTGCGTTAAAAGCCTTAACCACAACCGGTATTCAACAAGGACATATGAAAATGCACTTGTTAAACGTATTAAATGGCTTAGGTGCAACAGATCAAGAAAAGGACTTCTTTAAAATTTACTTTAAAGACAAAGTTCCACGTCATAGTGATATCGTGAATAAGTTTAATGAAATGAGGGCAGAAAAAAAATAATGCTCCCAACCTTATCATATTATGCGAAGGGCAAACTTTTAATTACCGGTGAATATGCGGTTTTAGATGGAGCCCTTGCTTTAGCTATTCCAACAAAAAAAGGACAACTTTTGGAGGTATTTCCTTCGAAAGATTTACAATTAAACTGGTCTAGTTTTGATGCCGATGGCGCCCTTTGGTTTGACTGTCTCTTTTCACCAGAACTTGAAATTCTTTCCACTAGCAATACCGAAAAGGCTTTAACACTTCAAAATATTCTTAGGTTAGCGATAGCGTTAAATTCTTCCTTCAAAAAGGAACTATCAGGCAAAACCGTAAAAACGAAATTAGAGTTCGATAGAAACTGGGGATTAGGTTCTAGCAGCACCTTATTGCATCTCATTGGCCAATGGGCTCAAATCAACCCATATGCTTTATTAAAAACCACTTTTGGTGGATCTGGCTATGATATTGCTTGTGCAGATGCAAATGGGCCAATAACTTATCAAATAACGCCTTTTGGAGTTGAGGTTAAACAAGTTTCTTTTCAACCAGATCTTCTAAATGATTTTTTCTTCATCTACCTAGGTCAAAAACAGGTAAGTAAAAATGAAATTGCCAAATTTGGAGATCTTAAAATAAATAGAGAAGAACTAGCTTCCAAGATTTCCCATATCACAGAAAGACTTATTACTTCATTCGACACCACCGCTATCTCTAACCTTCTTACAAAACATGAAGAATTACTTAGTAAAACGCTAGGTTACCCAATGGTTAAAAATGAACGTTTTAAAGGAATAGAAGGAACGTTTAAATCATTAGGCGCTTGGGGAGGTGACTTTGTTCTATATATTGGAAAAGAAACGGAATTACAAAAGATTAAAAGTCTTGGCTATCATACAATAGTGCCTTGGAAAGTAATGCTAAATCTTTAAACTAGGAATAGACACAAATACTTTTGTGCCTTTGTTTTCTTTGCTTTCAATTTTAATTACACCGTTATGTAATTCCACTATTCTCTCTGAAATAGTTAGACCCAATCCATTTCCTGGAATATTTAAATTCACAATATTTTTGGCTCTAAAAAATGAGGTAAACAAATGCACTTGCTCTTCCTCAGGAATTCCGAGCCCTTTATCTGAAACGGTGATATCAAAGCCCGTTTCTTTAAGGTCCACCTCTAACTTTACCGCTTTTTCCGAATACAAAAGTCCATTTTTACACAGATTATAAATTAGATTACCTAGTAGGTTGCCGTCAAAGAATTGCAACTTATTCTTTCCTCTAAACTTAAGTTCTATTTCTCTATCAATAAACTCTTCTCGCAACTGATGAAACACCACACTTTCTGTAAACTCCAGTAAATCTTGTTCCATGGGGTTACATTGCATATCTGAAGATTCTATTTTTCCAAGGGTATCAATATTCTTAAGAAGAACATTAATTCTATTCACCTGATTGGTAATTTTTGAGAAATGCTTTTCAAACGGTTTAATGAATCGATCTCCTAAATCTTCTGCGTACATTTCCAATAATTCTACACTCGATTTAATAGAGGATAAAGGCGTTCTAAATTCATGTGAGGTCATGGTAATAAAACGAGATTTAAGTTCGTTCAATTCTCTTTCCTTTGCCAAGGCCATTTTCATATCCTCTTCCATTTTTCTCCGAGCAGAGATATCACGAAGAGCCGCAATAAAGGTTCTTTTACCAGAAACTGAAAATAAAGGTTGAACTATCGCTTCTACCCAAATATATTCGTCCTTTTCTATTTTAAATCTATATTGTTCCACCACACGTTGAGCTCCATTGAGTAACTGATGAAAAATATTTGAATTAATTCGTTCTTTTTCTTCTGGATGCACATCCAAAAGCGCCTTTTTACCTAGAAATTCTTTTGGATTTCGACCTATCATGTTTCGAACCGCATTCGACATAAATAGATCTGTCTCTTATACACATCTGACGCTGCCGACGATCTACTCTGTGTAG
>CAJXPI010000267.1 GCA_913057875.1 uncultured Flavobacteriales bacterium | reverse complement strand
AGGGTAGATCGTCGGCAGCGTCAGATGTGTATAAGAGACAGGATTTCTTTTTATTCTGTTTCATCGACTTTTTTGTCGTTTTCGACTGTCGCTTTCGATATTCTTTCTTTGCTCTTTTATTTGCCTTTTCTGCCTCCTTTTCCTGCGCCATTGCTTTCTGCTCCTGCTCCTTTTTTGTTGGAGGTTTGGGAGCTTTGGTCTGGGCGCTTACCGTAAAAGGCAAAATCATTATTCCAAAAGCGAGAACTACTTTCCTCCACATTTTATGAGTAGGTGTCATACTAAAGCAACTTTTTTATCGATATCTACGTACAAAAAGTTCCACTACATTTGCAGTGAACGCACCTCACAAAGGTTGTGTATTTTTTTGAACAATAAAAGTCACCATTTAGACGATGAGATTATCACTTACATTTTTAGTTGTTGCCATACTTTCACTTCCGTTTTTTTCGAATTGCTCGAAAAACAATCCTAATTCCGTTATTCCGAATGTATATGTAGATGTACAAATCAACATTAACGAACCTAGTTCATTTGACTTACAACCCATTGGGGGCCATTTATATCATCTAGGAGGAGCCAACGGCTTATTGGTTTACCGAGTTAGTTTAGATGAGTTTAAATGTTATGATCGTCAATCCACCTACGAACCAAATAATTGGTGTAATGTGGAAATAGATAGTACTGGATTTTCTTTAATCGATAACTGCAGTGGTTCTGAGTTTTCCATATTTGATGGAACGGTAACCAAAGGCCCAGCCACTATTCCACTAAAACAATACCAAACCACATTTGATGGTACATTCATTACCATCACCAATCAATAAAAAGTTTAACACATAAAAAAGGGTCGGTAACAACATTACCGACCCTTTTTATTTTGTTCTATTCCGTATTAGTAACGGTACTCGTCACTTTTGAATGGACCTTCTACAGTCACTCCAATATACTCTGCTTGATCTGGACGAAGAATATCTAGCTCTACTCCAATTTTAGCTAAGTGCAATGCCGCTACCTTTTCATCTAAATGTTTTGGAAGCGTATAAACTTTGTTTTCGTATTTCTCAGGCGTACACCATAATTCAATTTGAGCCAACGTTTGGTTCGTGAATGAATTAGACATTACAAATGATGGATGTCCAGTAGCTAAACCTAAATTTACCAATCTACCTTCTGCAAGTAAGATGATATCTTTTCCGTTGATGGTATACATATCCACCTGAGGCTTAATCACATCTTTAGTCGCACCGTGATTATCATTTAACCAAGCCACATCAATTTCATTATCAAAGTGACCAATATTTGCTACAATACACTTGTCTTTCATGGCCTCAAAGTGTCTTCCCTGAATAATGTCTTTGTTACCGGTGGTAGTAATTACGATATCTGCTTCTAAAATGGCGTTATCCATTTTCTTCACTTCGTAACCTTCCATTGCAGCTTGTAAGGCACAAATTGGATCAATTTCTGTCACAATTACACGGGCACCAGCTCCACTGAAAGAAGCTGCAGTTCCTTTACCTACATCTCCATAACCTGCAACAACAACAACTTTACCTGCTAACATAATATCGGTAGCTCTACGAATGGCATCCACTGCAGACTCACGACAACCGTATTTGTTATCAAATTTAGATTTTGTAACCGAATCGTTTACGTTGATTGCTGGCATTACTAATGTTCCGTTTTTCTCTCTTTCAATTAAACGGTGAACTCCAGTAGTTGTTTCTTCCGACAAACCGTTAATTCCTTTTACTAACTCCGGAAATTTATCAAAAACCATGTTAGTTAAATCACCTCCGTCATCTAGAATCATATTCAAAGGTTTTCCATCTTCAAATCCAGTTAACGTTTGCTCAATACACCAATCAAACTCTTCTTCGGTCATATCCTTCCATGCAAAAACAGGTACGCCTGTAGCCGCTATAGCTGCAGCAGCTTGATCTTGCGTAGAGAAAATATTACAAGAACTCCAAGTAACCTCTGCTCCAAGAGCCGTTAAAGTTTCGATTAAAACAGCAGTTTGAATGGTCATATGCAAACAACCTGCAATTCTTGCTCCCTTTAAGGGTTGAGAATCTTTGTATTCTTCACGCAACGACATTAATCCTGGCATTTCAGCCTCTGCTAATATTATTTCTTTTCTTCCCCAATCGGCAAGTGAAATATCCTTTACTTTGTAATTATCCGTCTGTACCATTATTACTTTTGTTTTAAAAACGGGTGCAAAGATAGTTGTTCAATGAAGTTTATTAAAAATAATATCCTATCAAATGGTTCGCGATTACTTATAGCCAAATTAGATTTAAGTATTATCGGACATTTATATGACATTCGGTTGAATCCGGAGGAGCTAGACAAGTTTAGAAACATTACCAACGATAAGCGAAAATGTGAGTTTTTGAGTATCAGAAAAGCCATTCAATTTGTCTACGATGAAAACGAGTTCATCACCTATTCGAGTAACGGAAAACCAAGTCTAGCGATTTCTGGTCACCGCATTTCTATTTCACATTCAAAAGGTTTGCTGGGAATTATTACACACCCCACCTTAGAGGTAGGTATTGATTTACAACATGAAACACCTAAGATTACACGAATCAAACATAAATTCATGTCGGCTGAAGAATTAACTCCAGATACAGACAAAGAATGGTCTCTTTTGGCATATTGGTGTGCTAAAGAAGCATTGTTCAAATATTATTCAAAAGGAAACGTGGAGTTTAATGTAAATCTATTTATTGAACCATTTGTACTAGAATCGTTTGGAGTAATGCAAGGTGAAGTAAGAATGCCTGATATGCGCAAAACACTACCTCTTCCGTATGAGGTAATTGACGAAACCATGGTGGTTTATACTTTAGAACCGCATACCAACGAATAAATGTGGAAATCTGTAATACCTCTTCGTTTTATTGGACTTTAAAATACGTTATACTTGCACTATGATTCTGCAGGGAATAAAAGAAAAATCTACAAACAAACAGAAGCAATTAGCGGTTCTAATTGATCCTGACAAAGGAAAACCGGAGCATTTAGCTAAGATTGCGACCATGGCTAATGAGGCAAAAGTAGATTTGTTTTTTATTGGTGGTAGTTTAATGGTGGGCGATGAAATGGAAGAAACCATTGAAACCATCAAAAAGCTATCAGACATTCCTGTTGTTCTTTTTCCAGGAAGCCCTTCGCAAGTTTGCAACAAAGCCGATGGTATTCTTTTGTTGTCTTTAATCTCAGGCAGAAATGCCGATTTGTTAATTGGCCAACAAGTAATTGCTGCTCCGGCTATTAAAAAATCAGGCTTAGAAGTTTTACCTACAGGTTACCTATTAATTGATGGAGGAAGACCTACCACCGCATCCTACATCAGTGCAAGTCAGCCTATTCCGGCTAACAAACCAGAAATTGCCGCAGTTACCGCAATGACCGGTGAAATGATGGGGCTTCAATTAATGTATGCCGATGCAGGTAGTGGCGCTGACAACCCGGTTAGCTCACAAACC
>CAJXPI010000266.1 GCA_913057875.1 uncultured Flavobacteriales bacterium | reverse complement strand
TCGTGGGCTCGGAGATGTGTATAAGAGACAGATTCATACTAGTGCTAGTTGTTTTATTGAGTATGGCCATTACGGGTAATGCTCAGAATAACATTACTAGTTCTCCATATTCTCTTTTCGGGATTGGGGACCCTCTGGAAGTTAATAACACCATGGGCTTATCTATGGGTGATGTGAAATACGCATTAGACCGACCCTTCTATCTAAATACAGCTAATCCGGCAAGCTATGCGTCTTTAAAGGCAGCTACTTTTTCTTTGGGTGCAATGTTAAATAGAACCAGAACCTTTAATGAAAGTACAAGCCAAGATAATGATAATGGAACGCTAAGATATTTCGGACTAGGAATTCCTATTACCAAAAAGATTGGAATTTCGTTGGGGGCCAAACCGTTCACTTCATTTGGATATGGAATTCAGGTTTCCTCTCCAGATCAAAGTCAAGGAGCTACCTATAGTCGGTATGAAGGACAAGGAGGTATGAATATTATTCATATGGGTATGGGATATGAGGTTTTTTCAGATTCAGCTCATAAATTCACTATTGGGTCAAATGTGAATTATTATTTTGGGAATAAACAACAAATTACATTGAATAACGTAGAAGCAATTCCGGGGGCATTAAACGCAGCTTTTATTGAATCTTCTGTAACTGGTGATTTTGCATTTGATTTTGGAGTCTTGTACTCCCTAAATATTCCAGAAATGTTTGGTAACAAATCGAACAATACCAGTAGATTAACTTTTGGGGGAACGTATTCATTAGGTACGTATTTGAAAACAAAATTTGAAAGTTTTGCTGGGTCCTATTATTACAATAATGCGCGCTTATTTGTAATTACCGATACGTTAAGATATTCACGAGACACCACTTCCATTTATTTACCCGCTAAGTATGGTTTTGGTGTAAATTATGAGTTTTTTAATCGCTCAACAAGAAGTTTATTGGTATTAGAAGCAGATTATGAGCACTATGGCTGGAGTAATTTGAAGATTAACGGTAAGCCGTCAGATTTGGTAAATTCTGATCAGGTAAGCTTTGGATTGCAATTTGTGCCAAACATGGATGCAAAAAGGGCCTTTTTTAAAACCATGCGTTACCGTGTGGGTGGAAGATATAAATCTACTAGAATTAATTTGGCAGGTGAACCATTGAAGGACATCTCGGGTTCTTTTGGTTTTGGCATACCTCTTGTAAAGTCTAAATCGATTTATGCGGATGCTTCTACCTTTGATTTTGGAATGGTAGTTGGAAATAGAGGAACCGTTGATAACGGATTAATTCGAGAACAATACACAAATATTTATTTAGGACTTTCTCTCTCGCCTAGCTTTTGGGATAGATGGTTTAAAAAACGAAAAATAAAATAGTATCATGAAAAAACAATTGTTTACAATCGCACTAGTTATTCTGTCGATGGCTTCATTTGGTCAAAAATATGGAGCAACTCCTGAAGATAGTTTAACATGTTTAGAAAATACATCTCTGTATAAAGAGTTTTATAAGCAACAAAACTATGCTGATGCCAAACAGCCTTTGCTTAATGCAATTGCAGCATGTCCGAAATCTAGCAAGAATTTATATATAAAAGGTGCAAATATTTATAAGCAATTAATGGTGAAGCAAACGAACAAAGAAATGCGTTCGGCTATGTTAGATACCTTAATGTGGATCTATGATTCCAGAATTGAGAATTTTGGTCAAAAGGGAAGTGTCTTAGGTAGAAAGGGTGTTGATTTGGCACGTTTTGATAAGTCTAAAACAAAAGAGGCATACGATATATTGGCGGAGTCATTTGAGTTGGAAGGTAATAAATCACAAAAAGCGGTAGTTACGACCTATTACCAATTGGCTGAGAAACTGGTGAAAAAAGAGGCGTTAGAAACAACTATTTTGTTCGAATTATTCCCAAAGTTAAATGCAGTAACTATGCACAATATTACCAATGCTAAGTCTGAAAAAGATAAAGCGGCTTGGATTAATGTAGGTGCTATTTGTGAGCAAATCTTCTCCAAATATGCTGGGTGTCCAGAGTTAGTTGAGATTTATACACCAAAATTTGAGGCAAATCCAAAAGATACTGCGGTCTTGTTGCAAATTGTTGCTTTTTTCAGTAAAAGTGATTGTACAGATGAAGAGTTATTCCTAAAGGCTTCAATGAATCTAGATGAGGTTAAGCCTTCTGCACTTTCTAAATTTGGAATTGGCCGTTCTCTTTTAAAGAAAGAGAGATATTCGGAAGCAATTACTTACTTTAAAGAATCAGCGGAATTGGCAGAAACTAAAGAGGGAAAAATCAATAGCTACAAGTATATTGCTTTAACACAACTAAATTTGAAACAATATTCGTCTGCTAAAACTTACGCCTTAAAAATGATTTCTTTAGACCCCAATAATGCGGATGGTTACATGATTATTGGTAATGCTTATATGTACGGATCAAGAACGGTTGGAGACAACCCTTGTGAGCAAGCTGGAGGTTATTGGGCTGCTGCGGCAAAATTTGCCAAAGCAAAGGCTTTAAACCCGGAATTGGCGGCAAAAGCAAATAGAAACATTGCCTCATGTAAAGCGCAATGGCCTAAAAAAGCGGATTGTTTTTTCTATAACATCACCGATGGTCAAACGTTACATATTGGTGGTTGGATTAACGAAGATGTTACAGTACACACGAATTAAAAATATGATTAATCACATCAAAGTCCTTAGCACGAAAGTGTTAGGGACTTTTCTGTTTTTTAGCCTAGCCTTTATTTGTGTGGGTTGTGAAAGTAATTCCATGGAGTCTGTGGAGCAATTTGCAGATGATGGTATTGAAAAACCAATTTCTACAAGTAAGAATGTGAAAGTGATTTTGTCTGATTCGGGAAATGTGAAAATTACTATGAGAGCACCCGTGGTAGAAAGATTCACACATAATGATGAGGAACCTCATGATCTGCTATCTGAAGGAATGGATGTTGATTTTTTAGATTCACTTGGAAATGTAGAGGCTAATGTTACCTGTGAACATGCGATTCATTATCCTAAGAAGAATATTCTTGTTCTTACCAAAAATGTACAGGTATATAACATTGATGGAGATAAATTGAATAGTGAATACTTGGTTTGGAATTCCAAAACTAAAAAGATTACTTCTAACGATTTTGTAAAAATTACCACGGGTGATGAAATCATCTATGGAAATGGATTTGAAGCAGATCAAGACTTTACGAATTACCAAATTAGTGACATAAAGGGAGTTATTTCAATAGACGATGAAGACATATAACAGAATCATGGAAATCTTTTGGATGGTATTGGGAGTGGCAACGCTCACTTTTGCTACCTATTTATATTTTATAGGGGCTGAGACGGATAAGATTGGTTTCATGTATGTAGCAGGATCGATGGCTGTTCTACTTTCTGTTTTTAGAATGGTATATCGAAACTATATGAATGAAAAGGATTCTTCAAGTACTGTCTCTTATACACATCTCCGAGCCCACGAGACTCCTGAGCATCT
>CAJXPI010000265.1 GCA_913057875.1 uncultured Flavobacteriales bacterium | reverse complement strand
AGATGCTCAGGAGTCTCGTGGGCTCGGAGATGTGTATAAGAGACAGTTCTAATACCACAGATGCCAATATGGAAAAAGAGAAAGCCTGGAGTCAAATTAAGACTCAAGTTCCGGTAACTGAAAAACAAGATTCTATTCGTGATTATTTTGGAGTCTCAGTAAATGATCCGTATTCATGGTTGGAGGATGATAATTCTGAAGAAACCAAAGCCTGGGTAAATAGTGAAAATGAAGTTACCAATGATTATTTGAGTAAAATTCCGTACCGCGAGGAAATCAAAACCCGTTACGCTGGATTAATGAACTATGAAAAAGTAAGTGCGCCAAGACATGTGGGAGAT
Source organism: uncultured Flavobacteriales bacterium (assembly GCA_913057875.1). GTDB lineage: Bacteria > Bacteroidota > Bacteroidia > Flavobacteriales_G > Salibacteraceae > CAJXZP01. Next base: position 3,174 of record CAJXPI010000265.1, on the reverse strand, counting down.
TACTATTTCATGAATAAAAATGACGGGCTTCAAGATCAAAGTGTTATTTATTATAAAAAGGGTGATGCAGAAGATTGGCAGGTTTTTATGGATCCAAATGCTATGAGTAAAGAAGGTACGGTTACCATTGATTTAATGGGGGCTTCAAAAGATAATTCGTTGATCGCATATCGTTATTCTGAGGCAGGTTCAGATTGGGGTGAGATTCGAGTACGCGACATTGCTACAAATACAGATAAAGAAGATGTAATAAAATGGGTGAAGTTTTCCGGTTCATCTTGGTTGGGGAACGGTTTTTATTACAGTGGTTTTGAAGCGCCATCTGAAGGAGAGGAGCTTTCGGCAGAGAATAAATTTCATACCGTGTATTACCATGAAATGGGTACGTCTCAATCGGAAGATAAAGTAGTGTATAGAGATATTTCTGACCCCAACTTATACCATGGTGTTGATGTTACCGAAGATGATAGTTACCTTGTTTTGTATGTGTATCAAGGTACGGATAACGTAGATATTCATTTTAAAATAACTGAACAATTAGAAGGAGGCTTTAAACCAATGATTACCGGATTTAATTCTAAAAGTGATGTGGTTGATTTTGTTAATGGTAAGTTTTTGGTCCGCACAGATAAGGATGCTCCTATGAACAGGTTGGTCGCTATAGATCCAAGCAACGTTTCGCAGGATTCTTGGATAGATATTTTACCAGAAACGGAAAACTATTTGTCATCCGTAGCTACTGGAGGCGGAAAAATGTTCGCGCAGCATATGATTAATGCCACCACTCAAATTACGGTTATGGACTATGACGGAAGTAACCAAAAGCAATTAGCCCTTCCGGGTACAGGTTCCGCATCCAACCTTGGAGGTAAACCCGAAGAAACTAAATTGTTTTATTCCTTCACTTCTTTCTTATATCCACCAACAATCTTTGAATATGATGTGACAACCGGTGAGTCTAAGGAATACTATCGTCCAAATATTGATTTTAACCCGGAAGAATATGTAGAAAAACAAGAGTGGTTTACCAGTAAAGATGGAACAAAAGTTCCTGTTTTCATCGTACATAAAAAAGGGTTAGAAATGGATGGTCAAAATCCTACCTTACTATATGCATATGGAGGGTTTAATATTTCACTCACGCCATCATTTAGTACATCTAGAATTATTTTGCTGGAAAACAACGGAATATATGTCATGGCTAACTTAAGAGGTGGCGGTGAATTTGGAGAAGAATGGCACCAAGCTGGAATGAAAATGAATAAGCAAAATGTATTTGATGACTTTATTGGTGCGGCTGAATATCTCATTGAGAAAAAGTATACTTCACATGAAAAGCTTGCCATTGAAGGTAGATCAAATGGAGGTTTACTAGTAGGAGCAGTAATGACTCAAAGGCCAGACCTGGCTAGAGTCGCTTTTCCTGGAGTTGGAGTAATGGATATGTTGAAATACCATGAGTTTACTATTGGTTGGGGTTGGACTCCTGAATATGGAGCGAGTTCAGATAGTAAAGAAATGTTTGAATATCTGTATGGATATTCACCTTTACACAATGTAAAAGACGGCACGGCTTATCCGTGCACCATGGTTTCTACTGCTGATCATGACGATAGAGTGGTACCTGCTCATTCTTTCAAGTTTGCAGCAAGACTACAAAAAGCACATGTGGGTGAAAATCCGATGTTGATTAGAATTGAAACGAATGCAGGACACGGAGCAGGAAAGCCAATGTCTAAAGTAATTGAGGAGCAAGCAGATCATTGGACATTTATGTTCTACAATATGGGTAAGACAAGTTTGTAAATCGAATAATTTAAAAAGAAAAGGCGACCATCGGTCGCTTTTTCTTTTTAAAGTCTGTTCTAATTCTTGCGAATCACCTGAGTAGCTGAAGCTTGTGCCGCAGGTAGTATTAGCATATCTGCAATATTTACATGTGAGGGTCTACTTATGCAAAACCATATTGCTTCGGCAATATCCTTTCCTGTCAGCGGGTCAAGTCCAACATACACATTGTCTGCTTTTTCTTGGTCTCCGTAAAATCGAACATTCGAAAATTCGGTCTCCACTAGCCCTGGGGCAATATTGGTAACCCTAATGTTATGCTTCAACAAATCAATGCGCATTCCTTGAGAAATGGCATCAACAGCGTGTTTCGAGGCGCAATAAATATTTCCGTTAGGGTAAACTTCCTTACCTGCAATCGATCCGATATTAATAATTTGCCCCATTTTTTGATTGACCATTAATGGAATGATATTCTTGCTGACATTTAATAAGCCTTTTACATTCGTGTCAATCATTCTGTCCCAGTCATCGTATGAGCCTTGATCAATACTACTTACACCCACAGCTAAACCAGCATTGTTAATTAATACATCAATAGTTTGACCTTTTAACACGGATAACTGCCTTTCTGTTTCTTCGCGATCTCTAACGTCAAAGCATAAAGTGGTCACACTAATTTTATGTTTTTTCTCAAGTTCGTTTAATAAAAAATCTAACCTGTTTTTTCGTCTTCCAGTAATTATTAAGTTAAATTGGTTTTTGGTCAAAATTTCAGCACAAGCTTTCCCTATACCTGAAGTGGCTCCAGTTATTAATGCTGTTCTATTCATAAAATAAGTTGATTTATAATCCAATCCCAAAATTAATTCGGAAGGTAGGCTGATTGTAAATGATATAATTTTCTTGTTCCGTTAGATTCCATAAGGCATAAAATCCAACAAACCCTTTGTCGCCAATTCGTGATGCGTATCCAAACCCTACAAGCATGCTGTTTACCCAAACGTTTCCTTGATTATAATAGAATTCACCATTGAGCATTTCATATTCTGCATGTGCAAATAAGCCTTTGTAAACAAAGTATCTAGCAAAAGGCGCAACCCCATATGTACTGGTTGAGTAGTTGGAGATATTATCTTTAAAGTAACGATAAGTGAAAATTCCTCCTAATAGAAAGTCATCAGTAATCGCATAAGCAACCAAAGGAGTCAGCCCTACCACGGTAACGTTTCCAAATCGTAAGTCAAATCCTCCCCCAACAACCAATTTCTCTTTTAAAGGTTTGCTATGATTTTTAATTTTTGAGCTTTCCGAGGATGCAGGAGTAGTCGTAGTTTCATTGGTTTCAAACCTGTCTCTTATACACATCTGACGCTGCCGACGATC
>CAJXPI010000264.1 GCA_913057875.1 uncultured Flavobacteriales bacterium | reverse complement strand
GTCGGCAGCGTCAGATGTGTATAAGAGACAGTTAATGGAGAGTTCGTTTCTTTGCAAGATGAAAAGTATCAAGGAAAGGTGGTTATACTTCAGATTCTAGGTTCTTGGTGTCCCAATTGTATGGATGAAACAAGGTATTTTAAAGAACTTTACGAAGGATATAATTCACAAGGATTGGAGATTATTGGTTTAGCCTTTGAGCGTAGTTCAGAATTTGAAAAGGCTAGGATTTCATTAGAGAAGGCCATTTCTGATTTAAATGTGCCCTATGAGGTGGTTATTGCGGGCACTCCAAGAGAATCTAAAATGGCTTTGCCAATGATTACGGCAATTAAATCATACCCAACTTCAATTTTCATCAATAAGAAGGGGGAAGTTGTTAAAATTCATACGGGATTTTACGGACCTAGTACGGGAAGGTATTACGAGGATTATCGTGCAGAAACTGAGCAATTTATTGAGGCCTTAATAAAGGAATAAAGTGTTCGATTTTATTCGCTTTTAAGGGTTTGTTATTCGTGCATAACATTATTAGTCAGGTATTTGCAAAAATGCAGGGCAAAGAGCTAAATTCTTTGTACACCCCCTTTATTTTTTGCACCTTTGTGGGCTTACAGTGGTAAATCTGGTCTTTAAAACAGATAATCACCTGAAATTTTGCATATGATAGTTTCAACAAATAAGTCTCCGCATTCGTTTCATATTCCAGTGATGGGTATTGCCTTTACTATTGATTCACCCATTAAGGTGGCTCACTATGGTATTTCTTCCGTGATGTCTCTTGTGGATGATGAACTGATGGAGCAAATGCGTGAGTTTCATTCAAAGGAAAATAATTTGCCGTATGAACCTATTTCAAAACAGGATGAGGATTTTAGAGCGCGTAGGACTGCTGCATACCTAAATCTGGTAGATCTTATTGTGAAAAGAAATTTTCAAAGAGTTCAAGGAAGTGAGTTTACCCCTGAAGGAGAAATCACTAAGTATTTTGAGATGCTATCTCAAGAATCTCCTTTGGCTGAAGCATATTTAAGGATGTTGGCTTTAGAAGAGGGACTTGAAAAGTCTAAGCTTCAGAAAAGTTTAAGAGAGTCTATGCGCCCTGGAAGTATTGATGTGAACATTATGACCAAGTTGGATAGAGTGACCTATTCAAAAAAGGATGCGCTTCCTATTGAGTTTAATGAAGCACATTCTGCTTTAAGAGGCTACGCAAATAGTACGCTAGACTCATCTATTATTTTCTCAGCGGGAATGAACCCTAGATTGTATTCTTACATTTCTGCTTTTGAAGATTTTTTTCCAAACTCGGAAGGGTACATTAAAAAGAGGATTGTTCTTAAAGTAAGTGATTATAGATCTTCGCTAATCCAAGGTAAGTTTTTAGCTAAAAAAGGACTTTGGGTTTCTGAATATAGAATAGAGTCTGGTTTAAATTGTGGAGGGCATGCATTTGCTTCTGATGGTTTTTTAATGGGGCCTATCTTGGATCAGTTTAGAACAAGTCGGAAAGAGTTGATTTCTTCGGTACACACTATTTTAATAGATGCCTTGGAAAAAGTTAAAAAATTTATTCCAGCAGCACCCATGTCGATGTTGGTTACTGCGCAAGGTGGGGTGGGAACGCCAGAGGAACATAGGTTCTTAACAGATCACTACGGAATGGACTCTGTGGGTTGGGGTTCACCCATGTTGTTGGTTCCAGAGGCTACCACGGTAGATACTCCAACTAGAGATCTATTGTTAAAGGCTCGTGAAAAGGATTTGTATTTGAGTAATATTTCTCCATTAGGTATTCCTTTTAATTCTTTACGTGGAAACACGCAGGATGAAATAAAGAAGCAAAAAGTGGCTAATGGTCGTCCGGGGTCATCCTGTCCTTTAAATTATTTAGAATCTAGTAAAGAGTTTACAGAAAGAGCCATTTGCACAGCCTCTAGACAATACCAGAGACAAAAGTTGAAAGCTTTAGAGGCTTTAGATTTAGCGAAAGCGGAATACAAAAAGCAATTCGATAAGATTACAGATAAATCATGTATTTGCGTTGGTTTAGGAACCTCTGCTGTTAAGGTAAATCATCTAGAGAATAAAGTGCGAGGAGAGGGGATTTCTATCTGTCCTGGCCCAAACATGGCTTATTTTGATGAGGTAATTTCTCTGAAAAAAATGGCAAACCATATTTATGGAAAAATAAACGTGCTAAGTGATAATTATCGTCCAAATATGTTTGTGAAAGAAATAGGGTTGTACGTAGATTACCTAGAGAATAAAATCAAAGAGGTTTCAGAGCCTATTGATAAACAAATGAAATACTTTGATACGTTCCAAAAGAATATGGAAGAAGGGATTACTTACTACAAGAATTTGTTTTCGGATGTAATGAAAAATTCGGAAGGTGTAAAAGCTAAAATCAATGCTGAAATTGAAGAAATGGAGGTGAAGCTTGAGGCTTTAAAGGCCGAGCTAGCTTTAGCAGTGGCGTAGCCAAAAAAAACATACCTATACCCCATAGAATGAGAGCTTACTTCGGTAAGCTCTTTTTTTGTTTGTGAGATGATAGAACGAAAAAAATGGGTATAAAAAAAGACCACTTATTCCTAAGTAGTCTTTTAAGTGGTGCCTCCAGGAATCGAACCAGGGACACATGGATTTTCAGTCCATTGCTCTACCAACTGAGCTAAGGCACCTCCGTGTGTTGTGCATTGCTGCTCAACGGGCGACAAAAGTACACCTATTTTTTGATTGACAAATACTTTTCTGAAAATATTTTTATTTAATTTCAAATTGTAGATTTGTCCAATACAAAAAACATGAATTTAGTACTAGACATAGGAAATACACAGGTAAAGGCAGCCGTTTTTGAAAATGGATTCTTAACCGAAAAGAAATCAGTAAGTTTGGGTGATTTGGGGAATGTGATTGATCAATTTCTTCAGGCTTTTCCAATTGTTAGAATTGCTGTTTCAAGTGTTTCGGCTACGCAGGATGAGCTAGAGTTGCTTATTGATAATCGCGTAAACTGGTTGTGGTTAGATAATACAGTGGATCTCCCAATTAGTGTAGAGTACCAATCTAAAGAAACATTAGGAGTAGATAGAATTGCTGCCTTAATGGGGGTTTTTAACGAATATGCTCAAAAAAATGTTTTGGTTGTTGATTGTGGCACTTGCATTACCTACGATTTGTTGACTTATGATAATCGTTATTTTGGAGGTAGTATTTCTCCAGGTGTTGAAATTCGTTATAAATCGTTAAATAAATTCACGAAAAACCTGCCTCATTTAGCGCCAAAATTTGATCCAAGTTTTATTGGTCAGGATACGGAAGGGGCCATTCATTCTGGTGTTATCAAAGGGATAGAGTATGAAATTAATGGGGTTGTAAGTGCCTATAATGAGCGTTTCGGAAGCTTGGTTGTAGTTATTACAGGTGGTAATGCTGGAAATTTTGCTAACGAAGTAAAAAACACCACTTTTGCAGACCAAAATTTAGTCCTTGTTGGATTAAATAAAATATTGGATTATTACCT
>CAJXPI010000263.1 GCA_913057875.1 uncultured Flavobacteriales bacterium | reverse complement strand
CGAGATGCTCAGGAGTCTCGTGGGCTCGGAGATGTGTATAAGAGACAGCTTCTTACGATCTTCCGCTTTTTTATTGGAAGACTGCTTTTGTCTTAATGCTAATTGGCTAGACTCATACCAAAAACTATAGTTACCGGTAAAGGTTTTAATTTTTCCAAAATCGATATCCGCAATATGGGTACAAATAGTATCCAAAAAATGTCTATCATGAGAAACTACAATAACCGTATTTTTAAAGTCTAATAGGAAATCTTCTAACCAAGAAATGGTTTCCATATCCAAATCATTGGTAGGCTCATCCAAAATCAAAATATCTGGATTCCCAAAAAGTGCCTGTGCCAAAAGCACACGAACTTTCATAGATCCTGGAATGTCTTTTAATAATTTGTAGTGATCTGCTTCTTGAATGTTAAGGTTACTTAACAATGAACTGGCATCCGATTCTGCATTCCAACCGTCCATTTCTGCAAATTCGGCTTCTAATTCCGAAGCTTTAATTCCATCCTCATCAGAGAAATCAGGTTTCGCATAAATAGCGTCTTTTTCTTTCATGATTCGCCATAATTCCGTGTGGCCCATCATTACCGTATCCAGAACAGAAAACTCATCAAACTCAGTATGCGTTTGACGAAGCACAGCCATACGCTTTCCTGGTTCAATACTTACGTGACCAGAATTGGGGTCAATGTCTCCAGCTAAAATCTTTAGGAATGTAGATTTACCAGCTCCATTCGCCCCAATTACTCCAAAGCAATTAGAACCATGAAACTTGATGTTAACTTCATCAAAAAGAACTCTTTTACCGTATTGTAAAGAAACATTATGTGTTGAAATCATATCCAGAAATTTTAAGTTTGCAAAACTAATGAATCTTTCAGGTTTTAAGGGAATTGAATCATAATTCTTTGGTACAAATTACAATTTCCTTTGTGTTTCGTTGATTGGTTCAAAAGCGTACCTTTCTTGCCGTCAATTAAGTAAATGAAATCTAACCAGAAATTTTCTAATCGGGGACATGTTTTGGCGTCTGTAGGTGCCGCGGTGGGAGTTGCAAATTTAGTTCTGTTTCCAGCCAGAGTGCATAATTATGGAGGACTAGCCTTTGTAATGGTATTTATGCTGTGCACGGTTATTTATGGAATACCCTTGATGATCGCTGAAACTGCCCTAGGTAAAAGTGGACAAAAAGATGCGGTTGCCGCGTTTGAAAAAATTGGAGGTAAAAAGTGGGGAAAGGTAGGTTGGTTTGGAATCATTACCACTTGGTTTATTTTGTCCTTTTACATAGTTGTTGCCGGTTGGGCATTATATTATCTGTACTTGTACCTTTTTGATTTTGATTTTATTTATACCGGAAGTCCGGGACAGTTATTTGGTCAGTTTGTAACCGATGAATCCCAGGTAATGTTGTTTTCGGGAATAGCAATGGCCGTTACTATTTTCGTAGTAGGAAAGCAAATCAAGGCAGGAATAGAGTGGGTAAGTCAACGTTTTGTTCCCTTACTCATCTTGCTGGTCGTTCTTATTATCGTTGCATTGCCCTTTGTGGATGGGGTGACGCTAAATTATACGAATATACATATGGATTTTAGTAAAATGTTTACGTTAGACGCGCATGGGAAAATGGGTTTTGTTGAAGCTATGGGCCAGGCTTTTTTCAGTTTGTCATTAGGAGCTACTGGTATGGTAACCTATGGTGCTCACTTAAACCGGAAGGCAGATGTAGTCTCAAACTCTAAGCTGATTGTTCATGCCGATACATTTGTAGCACTTCTGGGAGTCCTTTTGATTATCCCCTTATTTGGAATGAATGAGGTTTTATCCGCATCTCCACCTTTAGTATTTATTAATTTGGTGGACGCATTTAATCATTTTGATCCGGTATTTGCCCGATTGATTGGAATTGCATTTTTCCTATTGTTCAATCTGGCCATATTGACTTCTTCTATTTCCATGATGGAACCCGGAGTGAGTTTTTTAAAAAATAGATTTGGAGGAACCAGAGCTAAATATGCCGCAATTATTGGGACTTCTATATTTCTTTTAAGCTTGCCAGCCCTTTATTCAATAGATCCTACCAATTCAAAATTAGTGACTAACTTTTTAGGATATGGAGATGGAACAGGTGCGGAAACCAGTATGGGATACTTCAATTTTGTTTTAGATTTCTTTGGCACGTTTTGTTTAATCTTAGGGTCTTTATTATTAACGCTATTTATTGGGAAAACATGGGGGAAGGAAAGGTTTATCAATGAGCTAAAATTTGGTAACTCGTCATTGTCAACCCAGTTTACGGGTCGGCTATTTTTTGTCATTCGGTGGATTGTTCCTCTAACTATGGTCATTTTGATTTTAGGTGAAGTACTCAAGCTCGCTGTTAAAATGAGTTGGGTGTAATTTTACACCATTGAATTGAGCTCCCTCCTTATTTTGACGTAATAAGACGCATTCAAAAATCAAAGTTATCGCTGCGCTCTAACTTATTTTTTTATTTCCAAAACCTATCTCAAGCAAGCTTGGTTAGGTTTTTGGGAAAAAAAAAGGGATGACAAATCAACCCTTTTTTTTTGATGCGGAGAATGAGGGATTCGAACCCCCGGTACCTCGCGGTACAATAGTTTTCAAGACTACCGCAATCGACCACTCTGCCAATTCTCCGCTGCGAAAGTACTCTTCTTTTTTATTCTGAAAACAATTTTTGAATAAAAAATATTGATTTTTTACCATGGGTTTGTGGCCCAAACAGAGAGTTCGGGTATCATACCTCTATTATCCATTGAAAGTGTGGAGACTATGGCATGGGCAATCTCCATACTGGTAATTTTCTTTTCTTGATTTGGTCGTTCTTTTCTTTCTTCACTACCGAAAGCGGTTGGAACTTCGCTGGGATTGACTAGCATAACGCGGATGTTATGAGGGCGTAATTCTGCCTGTAAACATTGAGTTAGTCCTCTCACTGCAAATTTGGAAGCCGAATACGCTCCTCCAGTCTGATAACCTTTTAACCCGGAAGTAGATCCAATATTAATGATGGAACCCCCGTTTTGTTCCTTGAAAATTTCTGCTGCACGTTTACTCATCATGGCCATTCCAATTACGTTAGTTTGGAAAATGTTCTCAAAATCATTTCGGTGTAGACTTTCAATAGGTGCATGTTTTCCTATACCCGCGTTGTTAATTAGAACATCTAATCGGCCAAATTCTTTAAGAACCGTTTTATAAGTATTCTGGATTTCCTCATCATTTTGAACATTGGCCGGAATGGCTATAGCTCCAATTTCTTTAGCCACTGCTGCTAACTTTTGTTTGTCTAATCCGGTAATAGCTACCTTGGCGCCCAACCCTACTAGCAATTTTGCCGTTGATTTACCTATACCAGAAGAGCCTCCGGTAATTAAAATTACTGCGTTTTTTATGATCATAATATTTGGTTATTTGATGAATGAAGGCACTAAATTATGTTTTATATCGGTTAAATTTGTCACGTAATATTATCGGAATGGTTTTTGCCAAAATCACCGTTAATCTTAAAATTAAACTATGAAAAATCCACATCGTAT
>CAJXPI010000262.1 GCA_913057875.1 uncultured Flavobacteriales bacterium | reverse complement strand
TATATCTTACTAGTGATTTCTTCGTCAAAAGGTTTTACTCCAGATTTGTACATCGATAAGTAATTTCCGTTTTCATCGACCAAGTACTTTTGGAAATTCCATTTAACAGAAGAATCTTCTACGCCATTTTCAGACTGTTGAGTTAGCCAACCGTAAAGTGCGTGTTGATTATCTCCTTTTACGTCCACTTTTTCGGTAATTAAGAATGTAACTCCGTAGTTTTTTTCGCAAAATTCCGCGATTTCTTCTTTTGAACCGGGTTCTTGTTTGCCAAACTGATTACATGGAACGCCAATGATGACTAATTTGTCTTTGTATTCCTCACTTAGTTTTTGAAGATCTTCATATTGGGGAGTGTATCCGCATTTACTCGCTACGTTGACAAACAAAATCTTTTTTCCCTCAAATGAAGAAAGGTCAATTTCTTCGCCCATTAGGGAGTTGATTTTGATATCGTACAAGGAACTGGATTTGCTGTGATCATGAGAGGACGTAAATGACATAAACGAAAGTGCTAAAATGCTTAATGCGATTGAAATTGATTTCATAAGATTGGTTTTATTGAGTTTCAAAGGTAGTTGTAAACCCTTGAATTTCCATGCGTGAATTGTTAGATGTATGTCACATTTATAGTTGAAATGGAGTGGGGGAGGTAATCACTGTTTTCTTATTCGTTTCCGGATGAATGAATTCCAATTGACTGGCATGTAAATGCAATCTATCCTTACGTTCGCCATACAATTCATCACCATAAATAGGAGTGTTCAAACCTTTTGGGTGTGAGGCGTGTACTCTAAGTTGGTGCGTTCTTCCGGTATGCGGATAAAATCGTACTAAAGTTTGCTCCAAGTTTTGCTCCAAGATTTCCCAACGGGTTAAGGCGGGTTTGCCATGTTCGAAACAAACTACTTGATGCGGTCGGTTGTTTAAGTCTACTCTTAAAGGTAAATCTATTGTACTGGAATCGTTATTTGGAGTTCCATCCAATAAAGCAGTGTATTGCTTCTTTATGGTTCTTTTTACAAACTGTTCTTGAAGGTGATGATAGGTTTTAAGATTCTTTGCGATCACCATAATTCCCGAAGTACCCATATCTAATCGATGAACCACCATTGGACCGGTGGCGTCTGGATATTTTTCTTTCATCCGGTTTTGAACCGAGTCCTTTAATTCTTTTCCGGGTACGGATAACAAATGAGAGGGTTTGTTAATGGCCAATAAATAATCATCTTCATATAAGGTTTCAATAATTAGTTTATCCGGATTGTAGCTCATTACGGGATTGGGGTCCATCTCAATTCCTTGAAGCATAAACGAAAGAATAGGGTGGCATTTTGCTTTACATGCAGGATAATACTTTTTGTGTTGACGTACTTCTAGCTTTGGAGATTTTCCCCACCAAAATTCTGCTAGGGCAATAGGAGTGTAGTTGTTGTCAAACGCATATTGCAGCAATTTTGGGGCAGCACAATCTCCTGCTCCCGATGGAGGTGTTTGGTTGGGAGAATCCTTGAAAATGTTCGTTATTCCAGTAATTTTATTTAAGCCATTTTTAAATTGATAATGGTCAAAAATGAGTTGTTGCGCTTCAGCCGATTTCTTTTTTCGTAAAGATTTCAGCCTTTCAATTTCGTTGGTATAGAAATTTAGTTTGTCCTTTCGTTCTGCTAATTCTGTTTGGTATTGAGATGCTAGTGTTTTGTACTCGAAATCTGTTTTTCTACTTTCTACTTGATGTTTCTCATGTAGTTGCTGGTAAGCTGTTTCTGAAAGCTGATCAATTGCCAATTTCCGTTCCTTTTGACGAAGTTTCTTGGCGTGTTTTAATTGTGTTTTTGCATTCTTTAAGAGCTCTTTGTTTTGTGATTCCCAAATCTGAAACTCGTTTTTGGTTTCCAAGTATTCTTTATTGGCTTGAATTTCGAGGAGCTCTTTATTGATGGCCATTATTTCTTTTTCTTTTTCTTTATAAGAAAAGCCGGGTTGTAAACGATCAAAAATGGGAGGAACAAAAAGAGGTAGACGTGTTTGTTTGCCAATTATCCCCGAAAAGGATTGTAGGAACCCCAATTGGCCTTTTGGATTCTTAACTATTAATACCCCAAACATCTTGCCCATTACTGTTGGATCGTTGGAATTTTCAATACCGAAATCGTGATGCCAGTCTGTTTGGGTTTCTAAATATTGTTGCAATTGATGAGAAGCGGCAATAGCTAATGGATGTGGCGAATAATCAAAAGGAAAAGTGAATTTTTTCGGTAATTCAATCGCGTGCACATCTTCCTTAAATGCAATGAAGTTTGCATCATTCTGATTCTCCATGCCGCAAAAGTATTTTAAAACAAAGAGCTATTGAAGCTATTGGCAATATTTAGTAAGGGTGGGTTCGGCCAATTCATGGCCTAATTGCATGGCTTTGTCAAAATCCATACAAGCTTTGGATTTGGAGCCTCCGTCATAATAGGCTACTCCTCTTTTGTAATAAGCTTCCTTATGGTTAGGGTCTTTTTCAATCACTTTAGAGAGTGCCTTTTTTGCGCCTGAGTAATTACCCGATTTCATTTTTGCAATTCCCAAACCGTAATAACCATCAATAGAGTTGGAGTCTAGTTTTGTTACTTTGTAAAAGTCTTTAACTGCTTCTTCCGTTTTGTTTTTAGATAGGTATAGGTTTCCACGGTATAAATATGCGGGAGCAAAAAGTTTGTCATTAGAAATAGCTTGGTTGTAGGTTGCTAACGCTTTTTTGAATGATTTTTGACTTTCATAGCAAAGTCCTAGGTGTAGAATGGTATATGGATTATCTGGTTCTAATTCGAGTAATCTTTCATAATCGATAACCGCTTGTTTATAATCTTTCAATTGGCAAAAAGCCTTTGCTCGGTTAAAGTAAGCATTGGCATCGGTAGAATCTTTTTGAATGCAATAGGTGAAGTCGATTATTGCTTTTTCTGGTTCATTGCGTTGAATGAAACTTACCCCTCGGTTATTGTATGCGGATAACAAAAGAGAATCTATTTGTATTGCCTTTGAATAAGCTTCAATAGATTTTTCTAACTTTTGCGAGTTATATGCTTTCAAACCTATGTTGTTCCAGTCTATTGCCGTTTCTACCTGGCAAGAAGCAGAGTTGGTAATACACCAAATTACACAAATAATTAAAATCCTATTCACTAGAAAATAAAGAATTTTACAAGGTATGGATTTAATGAAACTAAGCTTTCAATATTGTGTCAATTCCTTTTTTTATAATTTCATTAGTAAAAGGTGTGATGGTTTAAGTAAAGGATTATTACATGATCCTTATGTAGCTCCGAATTCCGAAATCAAAGCCCACCTCTTCGAGGTTTGTTTTTTTTCATTTTGGATGGTTACTGGAATAGTAAAGGATTATTATATGATCCTTATGTGGCTCCGAATTCCGAAGTCAAAGCTCACCTCTTCGAGGTTTGTTTTTTTTCATTTTGTATGGTTACTGGAATAGTAAAGGATTATTACATGATCCTTATGTGGCTCCGAATTCCGAAATCAAAGCCCACCTCTTCGAGGTTTGTTTTTTTTCATTTT
>CAJXPI010000261.1 GCA_913057875.1 uncultured Flavobacteriales bacterium | reverse complement strand
AAGTAAGATACCCTAACCCATCTCCGGTAAATTCTAAAAAATCTGCCAATAGGGCTATAACCAGAATGGCTCCAAAAAGAATCAACATGTCAATAGCAAATGCACCTATTCGATGACCTAGGGTTGCTATTTCAAAATTTACAAGTACTTGTGATGCTGTTTTTGTGGATATTTGTTTCAACTAACTGGGTTTTTACCTGCTGTAAAAAAACACAATTTTTACGACATATTTTAAAGCTATCCCGAAAAATGTATAATGCAGAATTTTCAAATAACTAAATCTAATCGAAACTAAAATAATTCGGTTAATTTTTTACTTTTATCGGCTCGTCAAAAAAACTTAAACTTGAACTTAAATAGTTGGCGAACCATTGATGAAAGAAACCAGTTTTATTAACCAAAACAAAGACAAATGGGCGGATGGTGAATCCCTCATTCAAAAAGGCGATCCTAATCCTAAAGTTTTGTCGGATGCATTTGTGGAGGTTTCTGAAGATTTATCATACAGTCGTACTTTCTATCCGCATCGAGGCATTCGTATTTATTTGAATCGTTTTGTACAGGCGCTTTTCTTTAAAATTGATAAAAGAAAAATGTCGGCTGCTGATGTGAAGCTTTTTTGGACCGACCAGGTACCTTTTGCCATGTACGAATCAAGAAAGGATATGCGTTTGGCGCTGTTTATTTTCTTAACGGGTTTAATTATTGGAATCACTTCTAACATTTACGATCCCGAATTTGCGCGTCTCATTCTAGGTGATGGATACGTGGATATGACTTTGGAAAACATTGCCAAAGGTGATCCCGTAGCGGTGTATAAAAGCTCCGATGCTTTTGACATGTTTTTTAGAATTACGCTCAACAACCTAATGGTGGCCTATCGTACTTTTGTCATGGGTATTGTATTCTCTGTGGGTTCAGGACTCATTCTATTTTACAATGCCGTTATGGTGGGTTCTTTTCAAACGTTCTTCTTTCAACATGAAGTGGGATTTGAAAGCATGTTAGGCATTTGGTTACATGGAACATTAGAAATTTCGGCTATCGTGCTAGCGGGTGGTGCCGGACTGACACTAGGTAGGGGATTACTTTTCCCAGGAACTTTTAGTCGGTTTGAAGCCTTTCAAATGTCGGCACAACGTGGAGTGAAAGTGATGTTGGGCATTACCCCTATTTTTATTTTAGCCGGTTTTATTGAAGGTTTTGCTACCCGATTTACCCATGCTCCCACTCCAATTAGATTATTAATAATTGGAGGTTCGCTTTTCTTTATTCTGGGTTACTATGTTTGGATTCCTTTTGTAAAAGGACGTAAGGGGTTCCCAAAAAGCTTTTACCGTTTTACCATTCCCCCATCTCCCGATACCAAAATTGAACTAAATACTATTAAATCAGTAACAGAGCTAATTGCTTCAGGAATAAAACTGATCACCGAAATGGGCGTGAAACCCATTTTCGTTTCTATTGGAGCCTCACTTATTTTCACCCTGTCCTTTCTATACACCAATTGGGATGAGGACATGCTCACTATTATTAGCGTTGATAGTGTTTTGAGTAATGTTTACCGCTACTTTACCTATTATGAATTTAATCTGGGGTTTCTACTTAACTGGTTTTTATTTATTGCCACATTTGGCATTGTGCTTTGGCAAGCCAGAAATGTGCTTCAACCAGATGTTAAATTCACCTACAAACCTTGGTTAAAACTGGGTCTTTTCACCTTTTTATGGACGTGGCTTTTTATGCTCCCTGAATTGCATTCGTGGTACATCATTTTATTTACCACCCCTTTCATTTTCATGATGATCGCAGGGTCATTTAACTTGAGTAAACATGAACTTTCATGGTCGCAATTGGCATCTATATCCATTACCCAATATTTTAAGAGTATCGGATATTATTTAAGCTTAGCCGTTTTTGCTTTTGTAGGGATGACCATCGTTTACTCTCCCCTTTTATGGATGTACATAGAAATTATTCAAATGAACATTGAAATGGAAGGAAACACCGTCATCATTTTGATTACATCCATGGTGACTTTCATTTTATCCTTCCTATTCTTCTTTGTATTTCAAGTAGTATTCTCTGGGCTTATTGTTGGATTTTATGCCAATATGGAAGCTAAATACGCTTTTGACCTCCGAGAAAAGATTGGAAAAATAACCGCTAAAAAATATGCCTATGGCCTGGAGCGTGAAAGCGAATAGAGCGGTTATACTACTCCTATTTATCCTGATGGTTCCCTTTGCCCATTCAGCCGATTCAGCGGCTACTAATACCAATCAAATTGATTCTGAATGGTGGGAAAAACAAACAAAGGACGTAGAATATTTCAGCGAAAAACCAGAAAAAAGAAAACCTAGAGAATTCAAGTCAAATGGGAGTGGATTTGAATGGAGCAAATTCTCCTTTTTAAAATACCTCGTTCTTCTACTTATTGTTGCCATTTTGGTTTACGTGCTTTATCGCTTGTACGGACAATCTGCTTTTGAGTTTTCCGGTACTAAAACAACAAAAAAACTGCTTCATTTAAATGAAGAGGATCTAGAAGAACGTTTCTTAGAAATGAATTTAGAAAAGTTACTTAAACAAGCTATAGATCAAGAAAATTGGAAAATGGTGATTCGTTTACGATTCTTACAAATCCTTAAAATATTAGTAGACCAGGAAAAAGTTCGTTGGCATGCTGATTTAACAAATCGTCAAATCTCCTATCAATTACCTTCAAAAACCCGAAAAGGATTTACTTACTTAGTTTCTATTTACGAAATGTCTTGGTACAGTAATGCCAAAGTAAATAGAGCATTTTACGATAAGGTAAAATCGAAGTTTGATCACTATCAAAAAGAATTATTGAATGAATAGTGATAAAAACAAAATATGGATTTTGGCCGCTGCTGCCGTGGGACTGATTGTGCTATTCCTTGTCTTTTTTGGAGGCGCAAATGTAAATTGGCGTGAGTCGTACATTAAAGATAAAGACAATGCCAAAGGCACGCATTTTATTGCGCAAATTCTAAAAAGTCAATACAACAAAGCAGGATTTAAGGAATTAGACGAACCAATTCACAATAGCTTGGTTGCCAATGACACCCTTTCTAACTACGTGTATATAGGGGAAGAAATATATCTTCCTTACGAGGATTTAAGCACCTTACTGCATTACGTACACAATGGAAATAACGCCTTTCTTTTTTGCAAGAATCTACCTTCCGAATTGCTGGCACGTTTGGCAGAGGGAGATACTAATCTTTTTGACTTTTACCCAAACAACTATCGTCAAGGCAACGGGGTTTCTAACACCTTAACGAACCCAAATCTAAACTTAAAATCAGATTCAGTTTACGATTATTACATGTACGGAACCACCGATAGATGGTGGAATTATTTAGACCATTTTGACACAGATTCCTTGAATGCAGAAGTTTTGGGAACTATTACCTTTTATAGTGAATATCAAAGAGATTACTGGATGGCGGCTCCCGATTCAACCGTAGAAGATCATCCAGACACCCTAATAAGTGGCGTGAATTACATGCGCATTCCTTATGGTACTGGATATTTTTATTTGCATACCAATCCCATCATGTTTACCAATGTGCATTTGACAGA
>CAJXPI010000260.1 GCA_913057875.1 uncultured Flavobacteriales bacterium | reverse complement strand
CTACACAGAGTAGATCGTCGGCAGCGTCAGATGTGTATAAGAGACAGGTATGGAATTGCTCAAATCTCATACAATCTAACCAATATATCCATCACTTCAGTACACGAGGCATTTGACAAAACAGTAGACGCAGCGCATAAAAGAGGTATTAGGGTTACGGGTTCAGAGCTAATTGGATTGATTCCTTTACAAGCTATGCTAGATGCCGCGGATTACTTTCTAAAGAAACAAGAAAGATCTTTAGGGGTCTCGGAAGAAGAAAAAGTCAAAATTGCCATTAAATCTTTGGGATTAGATGATTTGAAACCATTTAACCCAAACGAAAAAATTATTGAATACGTTTTAAGAAATGCCACTTCTACTCCACTTTTAAATATGGATCTAAGAGCATTTGCTAACGAAACTGCAGGTGAATCCCCAGCTCCAGGTGGTGGATCAATTTCTGCCTACGTTGGTGCTTTAGGTGTTTCTTTAGGAACCATGGTAGCTAACTTATCTGCCCACAAACGTGGATGGGATGCGAAATGGGAAGTGTATTCGAATTGTGCTGTTAAAGGAGATCAGTACAAAGAGAAGCTTCTATCCCTTGTGGATGAAGACACCAACGCATTTAACAAAATTATGGATGCTTTTGGTTTGCCTAAAGGGACTGATGAGGAAAAAGCAGCAAGAAGTCAGGCTATCCAGGATGCCACCAAATATGCCATTGAAATACCACTTCTTGTCATGGAAACCTCTTACCAATCTATGGAAGTAATGAACCAAATGGTAGATGATGGTCTTCAAACTTCCTTATCGGATGCTGCCGTAGGAGCTCTTTGTGCAAGAACCGCTGTAATGGGGGCTTATTTAAACGTTAAAATTAATGCGGGCGACTTAAAAGATGAAAAATTCAAGACCGAAATGTTAGCTAAAGGTGGGCAAATTGAAAAAGATGCGCTAGCTTTGGAAGCAAGCATCCTTGAAAAAGTAAACGCTAAGCTATAATTATAATGCACTATGAAAAATCTATTATTTATCGCCTTATTGGCACTATTAACTTTTGGAATTGGATGTGGTAACTCTGTTACTATTACCACGGATTACGACAAAGAAGCCGATTTTACTCAATATAAAACTTTTGGATTTTTACAATGGAATGCCGAAAGCTCTGCCTTGGTAAATGATTTAGATCGTAGGAGACTAGAAAATGCCGTAGCTGCGCAACTTGAAAAACGTGGAATGAAACGTATAGATGGCATGGGAGATACCATGATAGGGTTTCATGTTGTGGTAGAAGAAAAAACAGGAACTACCTCTTATACCAATCACTATGGTAACATGGGATACTATGGAGGTGGATTTGGATATGGGTATGGTTACCCTTACGGAGGGTCAAGTACCACTCAAACTTCTACATATACGTATGTCATAGGAACAATAGTAATTGACCAATACGATGCCTCTACTAAAAAATTAGTCTGGGAAGGTGTTGCTCAAGGTGAGGTGGAAGACGATAAATCTAAAAGAGAAGAAAACATCAAGGAAGATATGGAAAGAATGTTTGAAAACTACCCTGTTCCAGCCGTAAGTACTACCCACTAATAATTCACAATATTCCTAAAAAGGTGCTTTTAAAACAGCACCTTTTTTTATGCCTTAAATTTCGATAAACCCTCTGCTATTCTGCATTTAAACCTTACATTTGGCATCCTAAATTTTTTAAAATGAATCAAACTACCCCATCTTATATACAGATTGCCGAAAAATGGACCAAAAAACCATTTGATACAGAAACACAAATAGCCACCAAAGCACTTATTGAAAAAGGTGGTGATGACTTAGAAGATGCTTTTTATAAAAGTATGGAATTTGGTACCGGTGGCATGCGTGGTATTATGGGCGTAGGTACCAATCGAATTAACAAATACACTTTAGGAGGTGCAACCCAAGCATTAAGTGATTATTTAAAAAAATCATTTCCTTCCAAAGAGCAAATTTCAGTAGCCATTGGCTTTGATTGCCGAATCAACTCCGATGTATTCTCTAAACTGGTAGCTGACGTTCTTTCGGCTAACGGCATTAAAGTTTATTTGTTTGAGTCTTTACGTCCTACCCCAGAATTATCATTCACTATTCGACATTTAAATTGTCAAGCCGGTATAGTGTTAACCGCGTCACATAATCCAAAAGAATACAATGGGTATAAAGTGTACTGGGAAGATGGTGCGCAATTAGTACCTCCTCACGATAAAGGAGTTATTGAGCTGGCCAGCAACATTCAAATTGAGGATATTCAATTTGAAGGCAACAATAATCTCATTGAAATAATTGGAAAGGAAGTAGATGAGGCATTCATTAACGGGGTAATGAACCAATCCTTGACCAACGAAGGAAAAGATGATTTGAAAATAGTTTTTACCGCCTTGCACGGAACTTCTATTATGGGAATGCCTCAAGCGTTAGCAAAAGCCGGATTTACTGATGTGTCTATCGTTGAAGAACAAGCTGTTCCTGATGGCACCTTTCCTACCGTAATTTCTCCCAACCCAGAAGAACCGGAAGCATTATCCATGGCCATTGATCAAGCCAATGAATTGGGAGCTGATTTAGTTATTGGAACCGACCCGGATGCCGATCGAATTGGAATTGCAGTAAGAAATAATAAAGGAGAAATGCAAATCATGAACGGAAACCAAACGGCTTCTATGATGACTTGGTTCCTTTTAAAAGAGTGGAAAAAACAAGGCAAGCTAAAGGGAAAGGAATTCATTTGCCAAACAATTGTTACCACCAATCTAATGAAAGATATTGGTGATGCATACGGGGTAGATACGGAAATAACTTTAACTGGATTTAAATGGATTGCCGAAGCGATTCGTAAAAATGAAGAAACCAAAACCTATATTGGTGGAGGCGAAGAAAGCTTTGGTTATATGGTAGGAGATTTTGTTCGTGATAAAGACTCCATCTCAAGCGCAGTAATTGTGGCGGAAATGGCAGCACAAGCAAAAGCAAATGGTTCTAGCTTTTACCGTCAGTTACTGGAAATGTATAAAGAATTTGGTTTATACCATGAAGGACTTGTTTCCATCGTAAAAGGAGGAAAATCAGGAAGTGAAGAAATTGCTAAAATGATGACCAACTTACGCTCCAACCCTCCTAAATCTTTAGGTGGATCAACGGTTGTGGCCATGGACGATGTGAAAAGTGGTGAAGCAAAGGATTTAAGGAACAACTCCACCACTACTTTAGACCTACCTTCTTCTAACGTTCTTCAATTTTATTTGGAAAACGGAGGAAAAGTTACCGCTAGACCGTCAGGAACAGAGCCAAAAATAAAATTCTACTTTAGCGTAAAAGGGCAATTAAATGATGTGACAGATTACGACCAAGAACTTTCGGCTTTAAACCAACAAATTGAAGCGATTAAAGCTGATTTAAATATCTAGAATACTTTATGGAATCTAGACAACTCATTGCAGAATTAAAGCGAAAAACAGAATTCTGCAGCCAGGAATCCAAGCGCTTACTCAAACTGAAAGAAGACCGTTTAAATGAAAAGGAATCTTTTCACGTTTGGAGCGCCCTGCAATGTTTCTGTCTCTTATACACATCTGACGCTGCCGACGATCTACTCTGTGTAGA
>CAJXPI010000259.1 GCA_913057875.1 uncultured Flavobacteriales bacterium | reverse complement strand
TATTATTGGCTTTGGATTCTGTTCAAAAATGGTTGAATCCGAATTCTTTAACTTCTTGGACAAATGCCTACTCCTTTGAAGAAACTAACCCCCCAAAGAAAGTGGGGGTTATTATGGCTGGAAACATTCCATTGGTGGGTTTTCACGACTATTTATCTGTGTTAATTTCGGGGAATAAACTTTTGGGTAAATTATCCAGTAAGGATGAAATACTTATTCGTTTTATGCATGCTGAGCTTGTGACAATTGATCCTAGATTTAATAAATTGGTAGATTTTTCGACTGAAAGATTCAATGATGTGGATGCAGTGATAGCTACTGGAAGTGATAATAGTTCTAAATATTTCGAATACTACTTTGCAAAAAAACCACACATAATTAGAAAAAATAGAACTTCGATTGCGGTTTTATCGGGTAGTGAAACGAAGGAGGAACTACATCAATTAGGAAATGATATTTTTAGATTCTATGGCCTAGGCTGTAGAAGTATCACGAAGCTTTATTTACCGAAAGGTTTTGATATTGATTGGCTTTATTCTGGAATTGTAGGGCATGGAGAGGTAATTAATAATCATAAGTATCAAAATAATTACGACTATCATAAAAGCTTGTTCTTATTAAACGGGTTGAAAATTTGGGACAATAATTTTCTGTTATTGAAGGAAGATGAATCTTTAACATCTCCGGTTGGAACACTTTTTTATGAGGAGTATGAAGAAATTGAGGACCTAAATCAACAGCTGTCTCTAATAGAGGATAAAATTCAATGCAGAGTGGGATTGGGAGGCTTTCGTCTTGGAGATTCTCAAAACCCCGAATTAACTGATTATTCGGATAATATAGATGTTTTGGAGTTCTTGTTAAACCTCTAAGGCATAAATGGTCTTTGTTATTTGGTTATTTTAGTGATTGGGGTTAATTTGGCGCACAAATTTGAAAGAATATCTATGCAACAGATTTCTATGCGTTTAATACTATTTTTTGGGCTGATATTAGGGGTTTTCAGTACCAGTTTCTCACAAACAGCAATTATTACTAGTCCTTCTCCAGTGCCAACCGTGATTTGCAGTGGTGATTCTATAGTCTTTACAGCTGATGACAATGGAGGAACTTTATTATCCTTCCAATGGAGCTTTAACGGAGCAGCAGTTGGGCCTCAAACCTTGTATGGTCAAACGGTAACATTTTATGCTGGAACTCCCAATGCAACACCCTATAACATGTCGTTGGAGGTTAATGATGGAACAAGTTCAGATACCTATAACTTTACTATGACGGTAAATGGCTGTACGCCACCAACAATTGATATTAGTGGTTCGCCAACAACTATTTGCGCAGGAACTCAATCGCAATTTAATGATGCAACCACTCCCGGGTCGGACCCTAATTTAACCGGAAGAAATTGGGTGTTTCCTGGAGGTACCCCCGCTTCATCTAGTGTCGCGAATCCTTTGATTACCTATACCATTGCAGGAACTTATGATGTGTATTATGAAATTTCTGATGGTAATAATACCTATTACGATACCTTACACGACTACATAACTGTTTTAGCTTGTCCAATTCCGGTAGCTAATTTTTCAGCAAACGTGACCAGAATTTGTCCGGGGGATTGCATCAATTTCACGGACAATAGTCAGAATATGATTCCGGGTCAATCTACGTGGGCTTGGCAATTTCCAGGCGCTGATTCGGCAAGTTCGTTGGTTCAAAATCCTGTGAATATTTGTTATCAAATACCTGGAGTATATACTGTTATCTTAACAGCTACAAATTCTTCTGGTTCTGACACGAAGGTTAAAACAAACTATATACGGGTTGATTCTTGTACCCCTCCGAGGCCTTCTTTTGAGGTAGAAAAACAAGAGATTTGTCAAGGAACCTGTGTGAAATTTAAGAACACTTCAACTCGCGCAGATAGTGTGGTGTGGCAATTCTTTGGGGCAGATACTCCCTATCAATTTAGTTCAGAAAATGAACCTGTTGTTTGTTATTCAAAGGAGGGAGATTATGATGTGCAGTTAATGGCTATTAATCCTTATGGAGCGCAACCGTTGCAGGAAACAGAATACATTTCGGTAGAAGCTTTTCCTACTGTTCAAGCTCCTCAGGATGCGCAAGTATTGGTTGGGCAATCTGTTTCGTTACAAGCCTACGGCAATGGTACTGGATTTAGATGGTCTCCAGATGATGGCTCTATCAATTGTGTGTTTTGTTCCAGGGCAACGGTATCTCCTTTAGAGAATACCAAATATTTTGTTACCAATATTACAGATCACGGTTGTGAAAGAACAGATTCTGTGAACGTAGTTGTGGTAAAAAATTATTATAGAGGGGTACCTGATGCTTTTTCACCAAATGGAGATGGAGAGAATGATGTGTTAGAAATTCTAGGCAACGGAATTGCAAGTGTTGAATTTTATGTATACGATCGTCAAGGAAAAATTGTTTTTGAATCTAGAAGTCAGAGTAATGGTTGGGACGGTACTTATAAGGGGCAACCAAGTGAACAGGGAGTATACGCTTATTTTGCGAAAGTCACTTATGTGAGTGGTTTTCAAGAAATACTTAAAGGAGACGTAACATTAGTTAGATAGAAGATATGAAGAAACTGATACTTATTAGTTCAATTGTTTTAGGATCTGGTTTGGCTAATGCACAATCCACAGAGCCTGTGATGACACAATTTTATAATACGCCATTACAAGTAAATCCAGCAAATGCAGGTTTGTTTGCGGGAAGAGCACGAATTATAACAAATTTTAAAAGGCAATGGGAATCCATTGGTCAACCATTTCAAACTATTGCAGCAAGTGGTGACTTTCAAGTAGCGCGTGAGGTTACCGGTGGAGATTTCTTTGGTGTGGGTATTGATGTGGTGCAAGATAAAGCGGGTATGTCAAATCTATCCAATTTATCGGCTAATTTATCGGCTAGTTTTACCAAGGCATTTGACCGTCAACTTACTCATTTTGTTAGTGTGGGGTTACAAGGTGGATACGGTCAAAAAAGTATTTCAACTAGTTCAGTTAACTGGGGCAACCAGTGGACAAATTCTGGATTCGACCCTTCTCTTATTAGTCCAGATCAATCTATGGACGAAAGTGTTGGTTTCTTTGATATAGGTGCTGGGGTAAATTACTTTTATTCTCAACGAGGAGATAAACTAAAAATGTATCTTGGAGTAGCAGGTTATCATTTATCAAAACCCAAGATTTCCTTTTTAGGAAATGATGAGTATGTTTTAGAAAGAAAGTTTAATGTTAATGGAGGGCTTTATGCTCGTTTTGGTAGGTCTTCAAATTTCTCGATGTACCCCAATTTCATTTACTCGTGGCAAGGGAAAGCCAATTCGTTGGTTTATGGATTTGATTTTGAGTACCGAATTTCTGGAGGGTCAAGGTCAACTGGTACAAGAAAGTACACCAGTGTTGCTTTAGGTATTTATAACCGTTGGAAAGAAACTATTGCTCCGGTAGTGAAACTTCATAAAGCTGGTTTTTCCCTTTGTATTTCCTATGATTTTGAAATAGGAAATATTACGCGAGTAACTAATGGTCAAGGGGGGATGGAAATCGCCTTAAAATATCGTGTTGGATTTAGAAGCGGCAAGAATAGTAGCTGTCTCTTATACACATCTGACGCTGCCGACGATCTACTCTGTGTAG
>CAJXPI010000258.1 GCA_913057875.1 uncultured Flavobacteriales bacterium | reverse complement strand
TACACAGAGTAGATCGTCGGCAGCGTCAGATGTGTATAAGAGACAGTTCTTGTACCATCCCGGATATACACCCAATTGCGCTCCCACTGAAGCCATTTGATTCATCTTATTATTTACAAACGCTGTGTGTATCCCAAGGCTTGCTGGTATTGCCCAATTTTTGTTTTCCCATAAACTCCCGGTGAAATTCAGTTCGAACCTACTATCATCCATTGCTTCATCACCCATGGGTAGCGTTGCATTGGCCGAAAGAATATAGTTTCTTTCCATTATTTGAATCACCCGCCCATAATTTAAATCGAGCATTAAGGCCATATCCAATCCAAACGATGCTTGAATAAAATTCTTTTTTGTGGAAGGAATATTGTGAAAATTGTGGGTTTGAGATATTCCAAAATTGGAAACTAAAACCAAGACTAAAAAATATAAATATTTACGCATACTACCTGTTTAATAAATTTAAAATCAAAACCCTACACTCTTCAAATCTTTGATACAGTACATCATGCCCTACATCATTAATGGTAACTACTTCCGCATTTGGATAATGAGAAGCAAGCCCTTTTTGATGCTCAAGCGTTTGAACCGTATTGAGTTCACTATTAATAAAAAGCACTTCATTTTCAAAGGCCGCTAAATTGGTGGTCCAATCAAATTCTTTTTGATCCCGGGGTAAATGAATACTTACCATACCTCCCCAACGCCAAGATGGAGCCGGGTGCTCTTCATTATCCATTTGATGGACGATAACATTTGCAACAAGCATAGCTTGCTTGTAATCTACTTTTTCATGACTATCTGAAGAATAACCATTATTCACCCAAGCCATATCATTCATCCATTCCGAGAATAGTTCTGGTTGAAATGTTTTACCGAAAAAATCTGCAATTTCATCGCTGGTAAACCCTCCTGGCTCTACATAAATAGCATTGGTAATGCGTTCAGGGTATTCATTGATAAACATGGTGGCGTACATTGCCCCCCAAGAATGACCTAAAAAATTCACTTCTTGAGTATCTGAAAGGGTATAATGATTAATGACCTGTTTTAGGTCTTCTGTATAGTTTTTTAAGGTAATGCTCTCTGTGTCTACCCTTTCAGAAAGACCAGAACCTCTCTGATCAAAAAACACCACATAATAGCCATCGCTAGCTAGTTCTTGATATTGCAATAATGATCTATAATCTAAACCGGGGCCACCGTGTAACACTATTAAAACGGGGTCATTGGGATTACCAAAAGCTTCGGTATGCAAAATGGTTCCATTAATTAATAATTGTGGTAGGTCAGGGTTATCGGTTACCGTTTTGGGTACTAGATTTCCGGGATCATCCATACTTTCCATTTTACCACATGCGTTCAAAAAAAGGAGGACTATAAGTCCAATAAAATACTTCATAATTAGTTGTTTTTAAATACGAAGCAAAACTATGGGCCGCCTAAAAGGCTTCCATTAACAAATGATAAAAAGGGTTTTATTTATGGAAATTCTTCAAGTAAACTCTGTGATGATTAGCGTTCATCTGCCTTAAAAGCACCACGCATATGTAATATCCATTGCGACTCATCTAAAGGAGATACGCCTTTAAACCCTCTTACTTTATCTTCTGAAAAGCTTGTTTTTTTGTACCCATCCAAGGTAAGTTTTAGGCGTCCTTTACCTGAAGTAATGGCATTAAACTTAATGGAATAATCCATCGCCATAGCTACCGAAACTCTTCCTTTCATGGTAAAAGTATCGCCCTCAAATTGAGGTGGATCAATCTCGGCTTGCATTTGGTTTAAATTGCTTGAAATAGCCCCTAGCACCTCCTGATCTGCCTTGATTTCAAATCGGTACATGGGTTCTAACAAATCCGTACCCGCATTTTCTAATCCGCGCATTACGCCCATTGGAGTAGCCAATAAAAAATCGCCTGGATTAGAATGAACGTTATGCTCGCTTCCTTCTATCAGGGTAATCTTTAAATCGGTCACTTCGTAGCCATGAATTCCTTGTTTTAACGACCATGGAATGGCGCGCTTTACTTCGTTAATGTATTTGGTGCTAATCTCGCTGGTGCGGACTTTAGACTCAAAGCTAACCCCACTATTCAATGCAGCAGGTTCAATTAAGAAAGTCATAATAGCCCAACAGGGTTTTGGCATCCAGTAACGTACATAGCCTTCAGCGGTAGACGCAGGGGTTTCTTTATATATCACCTTCGGACTTAAAAACTCTGCTTCTAATTCCCACCGTTGACTAAGATTCTCTTTTAGAACTTCTGTTTGAATGGGGCCTAATATCTTTAAGTGAAACTCCTTTTCTTCTTTAAACCATTTGAAGTCTAACATAGGATCTTCTAGATTTAGAATATCCAATGCCTCTCCTAGTTTTTGGTAATTTTTTTCTTCTATGGGTTTTACTTGAACCGCTAAAACGGCATTACTAATTTTAGAATACGGATCACTCAAATTTTCCTTACCTAGTACATCTCCCGCATGAATGGTTTCAGAGGTTGAAATGACTCCAATTTCACCTGGGTACAATTCGGGTACTTGAACCAAATCTCCTAAATGGGGTTTCAAAATTCTATTAATCTTGATTTCTTTTTCTTGCTCTTGTGACCAGATGACATCCTTACTTCTCAGTACATCTCCGTACATCTTGATGTATGCTAAGCGACCTTGCTTGTCTTGAAAACTTACTTTAAAAACCTTGGCTGCTGCCGATTGAAATTCACTTTTTGGTGGAGGAAAAAACGCCACCATTGCATTCAGTAACTCATCTATACCTAAGCCCATTTTAGCGCTACCAAAAAGGCAACCAAATAAATTATGAGAAAGCATTTGCGTGGTAGCTAACTCTAGTGTTGCAGGTAAATTGGAAATCTCACCTTCTAGATAATTCTCCAAAAAAGACTCCTCCTTTTCAGCCAGGTTTTCAAGAGAGCTATCCAAAATAGTTTCATCCAGTACCTCCTTACAGTCCAGAAAGGACTTTAATTGTGGTTCATCTGGGGTCGAAACATCCGGAAAATTCAAAGCAAACAACTTCGTATGTAAATCCTTTTGAAATTCTGAAAACACCTGTTCTAAATCTACTCCAGCCCTATCAATCTTATTGAAAAATATGAGAACGGGAAGTTTGCGTTCCACCAAGCTTTCCCATAGGTTTAAGGTATGGGCTTGCACCCCTTCTTTAGCAGAAACGACCAAAATAACGCCATCCAGTATGGAAAGAGAACGATCTACCTCAGCCGCAAAATCAATGTGACCCGGAGTATCTACCAATTGAAACTCCGTATTTTGCCATGAAAAATTAACCGAAGAAGATTTAATGGAAATCCCACGATCTTTTTCCATGGACAATCCATCCGTTATAGCCGAACCTTTATCAACACTTCCCAGCGCTTTAGTAGCACCTGAATGATGTAGCAAGCTTTCGGTAATAGAAGTTTTGCCCGCATCAACGTGCGCTAAAATACCAATGGTGATTATCTTTTTTTGGGACATAAACGAAAAAGAAAAAGCTAAAATCGCCTTCTCATTAGGTGAACAATCTTTTTTGCAAGATGTTATTTTTATTAAGAGCGTAAAAGAGATTAACCATTTTTCTCAAAAATGAAAAAACTCCATATTGCGTAGGCAAAAGAAATTCGAACAGCAATGAATCTGTCTCTTATACACATC
>CAJXPI010000257.1 GCA_913057875.1 uncultured Flavobacteriales bacterium | reverse complement strand
GAGTAGATCGTCGGCAGCGTCAAGATGTGTATAAGAGACAGCACTTGAACCACCCGTTATTAAAATAATTTTTTTTTGCATGAGCATCCTAATTTTATTCCTCTAAAATAGCATAATATACGTATGCTTAGGCACAGGACTCTATGAGAAAAGTTGGGTAAATTACCTGAGCTTTATTAATATTAGAGCCCTCTAAGGAATTCCATCAGTTTGTTTTTGGCATCTGATTTGGCTTTTTGATCTCCTTCAACAGTTCCTCCAAATTCAAATTCATAGTTCTTACCATTAATGGTCATGTTACCGGTTCTAGTTTCTGAAATTGTTTCTGGGTTTCTTGAAATTAAATGTCCTGCATTTTCATACTGGATGTTTTGAAATTCGTGGGAAAATAAATGATTGTCTAATCGCTTTTCTATTTGATTGGCCATAAATGAGGAAGGCCAAACCTGGTCGTCTGTACCCGAAAAAAGTAAAATAGGGCCGTTTATTTGTTCTACCGGAATAGAAGCTTTCAATGCATCTTGTGTTCTAGCTAGTCCACTTTTCCAGTACGCTAAAGTTTCAAGAGTTTGGGAATTGTCACCCTTTATTTTTTCCATGGCCAGGTAAGGAATAGGTTGTCCGTTGTATTGCCAACTGGGTTTTAAAGTATCTGAATTGAAAGGTAAAACCGTATTTGACCACGAAACAGAACTAGGTGAATAAGCCACTACACCATGAACAAGGTCTGGGAATTTGGAAGCTATAACCAATGCGAGTTCTGCATTTCTAGAAGCGCCCATTACAATGATTTTATGGTTATTTACCTCCGGTTGTTGGTTAAGCCATTTAATAGCCGTTTCAAAATATGCCAAATCAATTTCTTCAGGTAAAGGCGGTAAACCTTCTTCTCGGTAATAGGGCAGGGATAAACCTACAAACCCACTTTTAGCCAGATGTTGTGCCCAATAATCACCCCAAACACCGCCTCCAACCAGTATAACAGTTGCAGAAGGCTGCGATTGCTTTTGCACATAATAATTTGCATGCAGACCATTCTCCCTAATTTTAATGGGTTTTATACCGTCAAAAAGAATGCTGTCTGCAATTAGATAGCTGCCAATCAAAACGATAATGGCGGCAATAGCAATAAGTGATTTTTTGTTGATGTTCATGGAAGGCAAGTAAAATTACAATTTTCGAGGGAACATAAATAGGTAATCTCGGAATTGGTAGCAACATTGTTAGGTTTTATTTGTAGTAAAGACCCTTCAATACGCCAATTCCCATTCCGAATCTATTAAATAGTAATAGTTTGTTTTGGTTGACTCTTTCCCATCCTTATAGGTCGTTTCCTTAATAGTTTTGGTATTTCCTAGAACTTGATGAGAGACCGTACGTAATAGCGTTTCATTTTCACCATAATAAGTGTATTCCAAAATGTTATCCTCTGGACTCCAAAAAATCTCCTCTATCGTATTGGCCCAGTACCAGTTGTATATTGTTAAAATAAAATTGGAATTATATCTATTAACGGTTAAGTCAAAAGCAATAGTATCCTCGTAGTATTCAATAAATTTCCAACCTTCTTGTTGATTGAAGTAATGTAGAAATACAAACCGATCATTCTTAAATCTAAGTTCTACATTGGATTTCCAATATTTTTTATACTCACTCCATAAACTATCAGCTACTGTTTTGTATCTAAAAATATCTTGACTTTCCGTGTAATCGAGGTAGTTTTCTTCAATTTCAAAAACGAATCGACTTTGAGCAAAGCAGGTATTAAAAAACAAAAAAAAGATAAGTATCCAGCGCATGCTATATTACGTAGTTATTAATAATCATTATTATATCTAGATTCAAATGGTCTGAAAAAAGGTATCAACTCGCGAATATGTTTTTCTTTGAGTTCACAATTCTTAGTTACGTTCTATTTCCAATGCTTTATAGGTGTGTCTTTTTGATTTTGCATCTTTGATAACTACGCTAGAAGTTTTTTTATACACTAAGGCGTTTTTCATTTCAGGAGTAATGATGTTACCAAAACATTTTTGTTCAAAAATGACTTTTCCCTTTTTATCCTTTGCTTGAAAAACAAACGATCGAATTTTATACCAATCCTTACCTAATCGAAGGTCTTTATCGTAGGTGGGCTTAATGTTAGATTCAGTCATTAAAAATTGATAATCTAAGGCTAACGTTGGGGTAGGAATTTCTTTGGAATGTAGAATAAAATATTGAATAAAAATCAACTCGCTTTCATCCTGGTAATACACCTTGAATACGTAATCTTTTGCTTCCGTGGGAGTAACAGTATATTCCTTTTCCCAGTATATGGAATTTGTATCTACGTATCTTAATGAATCTTGTAGCTCGTTAGGGAAATATGCCCCGGACTTTATGGTATTGGATGAAGTAAGAGTGAGTCTGGCACAAGACCCGGTTAAATCAACATGTGCTTTCCAGTCCATTTTTGTTTCGTTAACGGATGAGTCTAATGGAATTAATGTCAAGTCTCTGGATGAAATGAAAGGAGAGGAGACTATGAAGTCGTTTGTTTCTCCAATATACAGGTTAAGGGAATTAGAAAGGTTTAAAGAACCTGATAAATTGTTAGAATTTTTATATTCAGATCGTACAAATTCTTCTTGGCCCGATGAGGTAAAGGCGATGATGGAAAAAAATAAGACAATCCAATATTTTATGTTTTTGGTCATTTATTTATGGTTATTAACTAACGAAACTTCCTAGGGAGAGGTAGTTTACGTTACAGGTGAAAAAATGACTTCAAAGATTCCCTAGCGTCCTTTCAATAGGATTTAACGCAATTAAGCCTGTTTTATTTCTCCAAATCACCTAACACATCTGCAATGTCTTTTTCGGTTTTGTACAATTTAGATTGGCAAATTTTAATCAGCTCGGTGGCGCGTTTTACTTTAGCAGATAATTCGTCAATGCTAATTTGATCGTCCTCAATTCCGGCCACAATGGTTTCCAATTCGGTCATGGCTTTTTCGTATTTCATTTCTTTACTCATCGCGGTTTATTTTAATAATTTTTGCCTCCACGCTTCCCGTATGAAAACGTGTGGTAATTTCATCTCCCTCTTTCAATTGTTCCAGGTCAGTCACTGTTTTTCCATCTTTAACGGTCATGCTATAGCCCCGTTTCAGTAGTTTTTTTGGATCTAGTATGTTTAATTTAGTTTCTAGTAAACCTAATTTATTAGTAGCTCGACTAAGAACGTTATTACTGCCTTGCGTCAATTTACTTTTTAGGGTTAGGTTAATCTTATTGTGTTCCCCTAGAATCCTTTTCTCTGAACTATTTTTAACCAAAGTACCCCATCGCTGAATGCGCATTTTTTCTTGGGTTATGGGGTGCGCTGCATATGATTTCAGGTAATGGATCGCATTCAACAGCTTCTGTTTTTCAGGCTTTATTTTGTGATCTCCTATACTGGAAACGTAGGCCTTCATGTTTTGCAGTTTGTTGTCCAAGTTTCGGTAAATGTCCACCAAAGTATCGGCCACTGCGGTAGGCGTAATTCTATTTAAATGCGCTACCATTTCTACCACGGTTTCATTGGTAGAATGTCCAATACCACTAATTACCGGAATAGGGAAGGTGGCTACGGCACGCGCCATATCCTGTCTCTTATACACATCTCCGAGCCCACGAGACTCCTGAGCATCTC
>CAJXPI010000256.1 GCA_913057875.1 uncultured Flavobacteriales bacterium | reverse complement strand
ATGGGGATCGGAGCGCGTAAAGAATTCGAATTCATGAAACAGTACCTGCATGGAATGTAACACCACAAAAAATAGCGAAAATCCAATTATTAATGGAAAAAGGAAAAAGGTAAAATGAATTAACACTAGCAAAAAGAACTCAGAAAAAAAACGTTCGGTCGTTATTTTTCTGAAATACCAGAATAGCGCTAAAGAACTAAAAACAATAATATTGCTTGTAAAAAATAAAAAGCGAATCACCGGGCTTTCAAAAACAGACCAACTCATTGTTCCTCCAAAGTACCTACTTAAGTCGGTAAGTTCGTCTAAGTTGAAAAAAATCAAACTTAACAAAACGGTTGTGCCCCAAATGAAATAGAATATATATTGTATTTCTTTTTTTATTGATAAGTCATTGAACTGAGACTCCCCGAAGTGAAATGCTGAAATAATTAAGAAGAGAAGTAAACTAAAGCTGGCAGAAAAATACCAAAGGCATAAAAAAAAGCCAATTAATCCGAGGTATACAGAATAAAACTTGAGTGGAGATAGTGCTCTTTTTCTAAAAAATAGCACATGGTCAATTGCTCCGTGGGGTATCCCGAAAATCAAAATGAAAATGGACGAATACATTAATTGATTCTCCAAGTCAACACCATCAAAGGCATTAAAAAGGGTCATCAATAAATATATTCCCACCAGATATATAAAAGAAAAAATATTCATTTTACCTCTAAAAAATAAAAGCAGAACATTTCTGCTCTGCTTTTAGCAAGTAAACATCAAGAAAATTATTCTGATTCCTTTATGGCAATGTTATACACTACCAAACCAAACCCAATTTTATTAATAGCATCGGCAATATTGTACCATAAATCAATATTACTTGATTCCCATCCGAGCATGGTATTCAACCATCCTCCATCCATGCACATATAGCCTATTGGGTAAATTGACCATCCTACCAGTACAAACCAAGCCAATGTTCGAACTCCGTTTTTAACCGTAGTGGAATTACTCTTTTCTGCCAATTGGGCAACTTCACCAAACCAAGCGGTGTAAAGAATATATATGTAACCTAAGGTTGAGAGAACTCCCCATTGAACGGAATGTCCTGTGGATCCATCACTAAATGCTTCTCCAATATACCCCGCAATAAGCATCCACGCTGAAGCAAGTATTAATTTCCATAGCAAGGAACTTTTTGCCCCAGCGGCTTTGGTTAATAGATAAAACTCTACACACATCAACGGAACTGTTAGTGTCCAATCAATGTACCTTAATGCGGTTGGATTATCTCCTGTTGCCATGTAGTAATCTCGCATGTAGAAATAATGAACGGCCGCTATCCCAGTAATCAAACCAGAGATAAGTAATGATAGTTTCCACTTCTTGTCTACACTCCCTCTTTCGAAAAAGAAAAAAACAGATGCTGCTAACATGGCCATGTAACCAGTAAAAAACGTAAACGCTACTGGATCGTCCTTGGGTATTGTTAAAATATTTAATAGCATAACTAAAGATTTAAAGATTTATATTGACTCAAATTTACACAAAATTGTTTAATCTTTCATTAAATTCGTTAAACAAAATAGTTTTGTCCTTTTTGGAAATCAAGTAATTAGCCCGTATCCCCTGCCGTTATTATGAACATCATGGTTTGACTTTTGTTAGAAAAAACATGAATTGTAGGAATAAACTTATTTTGGAGCAATCAACTTGATTCTCTTTCGGGAGAAATATTATAGCTATCTGAAAATAGGATGTTTAGATGGATTACTTGGTTTTTTACGAAATATTAGGCCGTCAAATTTATTTTATGGTTATTCATTGCTATTGAATATACCCAAGAAAAGGGGTAAAATAGCGCAAATAGGGCAAAGGTTAGATTTGGAGTGTGTAAGCGAGTAAAGTTTACCCTTCAAACAATAAACTCACCGTAAACATTCCCGGTTTAATTTCCTGAATTGGCTGCGCCCAATAAGATCCATCATTCACAAAAACATTGTTCAGTCCTTGGCTGTATTTGAATTCAATTGCAAATTTGAAATACTCTAAAAATAAATCCGTACCAAAACCAAATTCAGCAAACATATTTTGTCTTTGCACTTTTAAAACTTGCTCCGCAATAACCACTTCGTTGTTTACATCAAATTGAGAAGATAAATCCAGTCCAAAACTACCTCCACCAATTATATAGGCTGCAAAATTGTTATAGCGTTTAGATCTGTATTTCACCAAAAATGGAAAAAGAACATAGGTAGATTCCACAATTTTTGTAACTGAAAGGTTCTTGGGTTCGCTTTGAAAAACGTAATCAAAATTTCGTTGCGCAAAGGAGAGAGTAGGTAAGAAGCGTAGACTAAAATTGTCATTGAAACGCATAGACCCTAAAAAACCGATGTTAAAACCCGTCTGAGGAGCTACTTGCAGCGAAATCAAAGAATCGTATGTGGTTAAATCATATTTGATGCGGAAGTTACTAGAGTTAACAGCTAACAAAAATCCAAAGTGGAATTTGCTTTGCTCAAAGTAGGGTAGGTTGGGATTTTTTTGCTTGAATTTCTTCTGTGCAAAAAGTCCAGTAACCGAACATACTAAAAATAAGAAAACCAGTAACTTCTTCATTGTTGATTGGCTAAACGAAATCTCTTGTCTTTTATTTTGATGCTACGTATAAAGTAGCCGCACCTAATGTTAGTGGAGTAAAGGTAGCGTCTTTGTACCCCACTTTGGTTAAGATATCTGCAAATTCTTGTCCTTGCGCAAAATGTGTCACCGACTCCGGTAAATACGTATAGGCTCTGGCATCTTTAGAAACTAGTTTACCTACTGCAGGAAGAATGCCCTTAAAGTATAGGCCGTACAATTGTTTTACTGGAAACGATTTAGGTTGTGAAATCTCAATAATGGCC
Source organism: uncultured Flavobacteriales bacterium (assembly GCA_913057875.1). Lineage (GTDB taxonomy): Bacteria > Bacteroidota > Bacteroidia > Flavobacteriales_G > Salibacteraceae > CAJXZP01. The sequence goes on along the minus strand of CAJXPI010000256.1, from coordinate 862 downwards.
ACTTGTCCTCCCGGTTTTAATACCCGAAGCATTTCCCCTAAGCCCACTTCCAAATGCGCAAAGTTTCTAACCCCAAAACCTACCGTAATGGCATCAAATGTGTGGTCTTTAAACGGTAAAGCTTCACTATCGGCTTTGACCATTTCAATTAGGTTTTCGAATTTTTTATTTCGAATTTTTTTGCGACCTACATTCAACATTTCCTCTGAAATGTCAAGGCCCACAATACGTTCTGGATTTAAACTCGTAGCCTCTAAAGCAAAATCACCCGTTCCAGTAGCGACATCTAAAATAGCTTTTGGATTTTTCTTGCCGATGATTTTGATAGCTTTCTTCCTCCAGGTAATATCTATACCCATAGAAAGTAAATGATTTAAAAAGTCGTACTTAGGAGCAATGTTGTCAAACATTTCTTCCACCTGATCCTTTTTATTCGATTGATTGTTATACGGAGTGATTTTATCGTGCTTCACGCTCAAAAAATTAGACCGCAAAAGTAAAGGAATTAGCGAAACGGAATTAGATTATTTGGTTAGAAATTATGACCCCGATTCTGAGGTAGGTTCTTCACGCCAGGTTTCACAACGAACTTCATAACATCCCAATCTACTACCTCTGCTTAAATCATATGCTTTCACTTTGGCTTCTTCTTCTAAACGTACATTAGAAGCGCCACACCCTTCGGTAACAAAAACCACTTCGCTACCATAATAAACGGTACATTTTTTACATTGATTAGGAAAGGCTACCGCCTGAAATAAATTCATGCAGCTCGTAAAGAATAACATGGAGGCAAATAAACAACCAGCTATGATCTGTCTCTTATACACATCTGACGCTGCCGACGATCTACTCTGTGTAG
>CAJXPI010000255.1 GCA_913057875.1 uncultured Flavobacteriales bacterium | reverse complement strand
GAGATCTACACAGAGTAGGATCGTCGGCAGCGTCAGATGTGTATAAGAGACAGGTCTATAGGTTCATCTAAATCGAAGCAAATATGATTCATAACGTAAGCTAGGCTTTTGGGCGAAGTGGTAGTGGGTACTCTGTCTTTAAAAAAGTTTTTACGAAAGATATAAAAAGACGCATTCATGTCGTAGACTGCTGGAGCTTCTTGTCTTGAAAAAATTGCGCCTGTATTTTTTACTACGGTAACAAAACCATTAGGGTTTTCTTCTACCATATTGAAATAAGGATTTCTATTGGCGTGATTTACTGAAAAAATATTGTAGGCGTCAGGTTGGCTCTCTAGTTTTTGCATTGCTTCTTCAATATCTTTAATTGTTCGTAATGGAGAAGTGATATCTAAGTCAATGACGTAATCAAAACTTTTCTGATGTTTTTTCTCCTGGAAGTCCATTAAGGCGGTAATTACAGGAATTTTTCCAACGGTATCGTTTCCCAATTCCTGAGGTCTTAGATATTCGGTGATCAAGCCATATTGAGCTGCCACATGTTTTATTTCCTCGGAATCTGTACTTAGACCTACTACGGCACCATGTTTTTCGGCATATTTCTGGGCAAATTCTATGGTATATGCAATAACAGGTTTGCCATTTAACTCCTTTATATTTTTTCCAGGTATACCTTTAGATCCACCTCTTGCGCAAATAGTTATTAACGTATTCATGATTTATTGATTTAATAAAGTGTTACATACTCGATCTATATCTTCGGTAGTTAAGTTTAATGAGGATGGAAGGGAAAGCCCGTTGTTAGAAATGAAATTCGAATTTGTGAAATCTGTATTAGCTAGGTGACGGTATGGGGGCATGATATGGATAGGGTAAAAAACGGGCCTTGAATCTATATTGAAATTTCTTAGCGTATGAACTACCTGATCTCTTGTTTTTCCAAAAACGCTTGGTTCTACAATTATGGTTACCAACCAATAGGTATTTAGGTAATTGGAATCATCTGGAACAAATGAAATTCCCGGAATAGGTTTTAGGTTAGCTTTGTAATACTCAGCAATTTCAATTTTCTTATTTAAAATTTCTTCTACTCTTTCAATTTGAGCCAGACCAATTGCCGCTTGCATATTGGTCATTCTATAATTGAAGCCAATATGGTTGTGCCAATAAGTCTTTTCAGGATCCATTCCATGGTCACGTAATGTTTTTGCTTTTTGGTATAGCTTTTTGTCTTTAAATGTGATCATGCCTCCTTCTCCGGTGGTAATGGTTTTATTTCCAAAAAAACTGAAACAACCAACATCACCCATGCTTCCAGTCTTTCGCTGTTTATATTCACTTCCAAAAGACTCTGCAGCATCCTCAATAACCATTAAGTTGTATTTCTCTGCTAATTCCGTGCATAGATCCATATTTGCTGATCTACCGTATAAATGTACTGGCATTATAGCCTTGGTGTTAGGAGTGACCAGCTTTTCCGCCAATAGAAAATCAATATTGTATGTATGTTTGTTTACATCTACCAAGACTGGTGTTGCGCCCGTATATAAAATGGCGTTTACTGAGGCGGCAAAAGTTAAATCGGGAACAAGAACTTCGTCCCCTGGACCAATTTCCATCGATTCTAGAGCAAGATGTAAGGCAACCGTACCATTTGCAGTAGTTAGGGCATAGGGTACTCCTATGTAATTCGCAAATGCAGACTCAAAATCAGTCACAAATTGCCCCTTAGATGATATCCATCCCGTATCAATACATTGGTTAAGATATTTGGACTCATTCCCGTTCAGTAATGGTTCGTAAATAGGTATAAATTTTTCCTTACTCATATTATTTTGACGTCAATGGTGAGATTAAATTGGAAGACTCATGCACCTTTTCTAGTAAATCGTAAATTTCTAGAGTTATTGTTTCCGAATGGATACCTCTAGATTCTAATTCCTTTAAAATGATACTATTTTCGCTAATAGGTTTGTTTGAGTCACTATAGCCATCATTATCGCTCAAATGAATGTACTTGGCTAATGGAAACAAATAATCCAGTTGTTCACTGAAGGAAAGGTTTAATGTTTTGCAACTTACTTGTAGGTGAGCGAAATCTAATAAAACATTGAAGGGTAATAAATCGTGTATTTCTTTATACGATTCAAAATCAGTAAAAAGGAAAGGGTTGGCCTCAAAGTTTTTCATGTTCCTCTCTGAAAAAACATTGTTTTCTACAAATATTTCCACATTAGGATTAAACTCTTGAATAATACGTAATCCCTCACAGAATTTGTCAATTGCAGCTTGCTTTTGAAAAAAATCTTGCTTCGTGATGGCTTTTCCCAATTCTGAAAGTTTTGGATTTATTAAAAAACCAGCGTGAAGGCCAAATTTTTTAGCATCTAAAATATGTGAAACATCTAACGCTCTCTTGTAATGATCAACCGTTTGATTAAAGACCTTTGAATCAAGTGAGGCAAGGTTGCAAACGAAATGTGTTTTAGGAGCAGGGTAATAATTGTGTAAAAGAAAATTAAGATTAAACTCTTCTTTTAAATGCTTCAGATCTATCAAGTAATCCGAATAATAATCAGTCCCACCTGATAATTCGATATTATTAAATCCAAATTCCGCAATTTGCTTTACGGAAGCTTTGATCGTTGAATTTTTTACCGTTGATGAAGAAACGTAAATCATTTTATTTTTTTTACAGGATTACCAACATAAACACCTGGCTCGGTGATAGAAGAAATTACCACGGAATTAGCTCCAATAGTTACGTGATTACCAATCGAAACTTTGTCAATAATAACCGCACCCGCACCAATAAAGCAATTGTCTCCTATAGAAACTCGACCTCCTAATATCGCTCCAATAGAAATATGGTTGTTGTTTCCAATGGTAGTTTCATGTTCAATAATGGCTCCCGAATTAATTATATTATCGTTACCTAAGCTTACATAGCTATTAATCAACGCGCCTGCAAATACATGGTTTCGTTGATTAACGAAAACATGGTCTTCAATAATCGCTTTGGAGTGAAAAAGGTTGTGTGAGATTAATTGAGATGAAAAGGTGGTAATAAGTTGGGCTTTTGTATCAAGATCTCCAATAGCCAAAAATATTCTTTGGTCTGTGATAATATCTGCTAAAGTTCCACGAACAGGTGTCTTTCCAATTACCTCCTTGTTTTCCTTTTTAAAGGAGTTGTCATAAATACCCGTTATATCGTATTTATTACTATCCAGTAGGTTCAAGAAAGACCTTAAATGCCCTCCCGCGCCAATAATAATCACATTTGTTTTAGACATCAATTATTTCATTTTGATCAAAGTCTCGTGTAGCCTCTTGATTGTAAACGTCTTTATAATACACTGGTGAAATTCCAGTGCCTCCTGTTCGTTTACCTGTAATATTATGTGCTCCAAAAGGCTCTCCTTTTTTAATTGGTTTACTCGCTACTAAGCACTTTTGTAAGGAAGCTCGGGTTTTTTGTTCTGCAAGGGATGGTTTTTTAATAAACGAGCCCATGTATTCTTCCACCTTTCTAATTTCTTTAACAAATGCGATTAGTTCGTTAGGGTTTAGTGATGCAAGATGATCTGGCCCTGCCTCTTCCTTGTTTAAAGTAAAGTGTTTCTCAACAACCGTTACTCCCAAAGGGATGGCATATGGCGATGCTCCAATACCTACAGAGTGATCAGAATACCCTACCTGAACATCAAAATGATCCTGTCTCTTATACGCATCTCCGAGCCCACGAGACTCCTGAGCATCTCGTATGCCG
>CAJXPI010000254.1 GCA_913057875.1 uncultured Flavobacteriales bacterium | reverse complement strand
ACACAGAGTAGATCGTCGGCAGCGTCAGATGTGTATAAGAGACAGTTATTAAATAGCGCCTTTGATTAGAAAACATAACCAATAATCATAAGGCAATGGTGTTGAATATGAAGGCACGAATTTAGGGTTTTTAGGCATTTGGCATAGTTAAAGATTTACAATTTTATGGTTCAAAACTATTTTTATTGGCAACCTTAAATTGGTATTCATTTTTTTTTCAATCGCCCCAACCTCATCACATTAAATTGCGTTAACCTTAAAGAAGCACGTCAAAAGGCAGACTATGAAAATGAGAAATATACAAACGAAAAGTGTGGGATTGTTTCCACTACCTATGGTAATCTTACCAAAGGAAACGATTCGTCTGCACATCTTTCAAAATCAAAATAAGTCTTTAATCAACGATTGTTTTGCATCCGGTAAAGATTTCATTATTCCTTTTATTCATAATGGACAGGTAACCCAATACGGTACCAGTGTTAAGCTAGTAGACGTTGAGCGTTTTTATGCAGATGGAAAAATGGATATTAAAGTTGAAGGCGCTGAAATCGTTAAAATTTCAGAAACACAATCCGTTAAAAACCTAGCTTACGAAGTAGGTACAATTGAAACGGTAGATAGTAGTTTACCTACCATTCACAAAGAAGAATTGACCGCTTTGTTTACTAAATACGTTGAGTTAAATAAGATTTCGCTGGAAAAAGATGATACAGACATTTCAGTTTATAACATTGCTAGAAATCTAAATTTAGATAAGGAAGTTAAAACCAAACTTCTAAGAAATGCCTCTAATGCGGTAGTACAATCTAAATTGATTTTAAATGAATTGCGACTTCAAGTTCTAACCACAGAATTACAAAATGCTGCTGGTTTTAGATATTACATGAATTAAATTATTAGACCCCATAGTATGACGAAAAGAATGGATTCACCTTAATTGGGAATCCATTTTTTTATGCCTTATGAATTGGGTAAATCATCTCCTAACTTCCCTTCTGATTTTGCAATTACTGTAGCTACCGCAGCATCACCAGTCACGTTTACTACCGTTCTACACATATCTAAAAATCTATCTACTGGAAAAATAATGGCTATCCACGCAGGGTTTAATCCTACCGACTGTAAAACAACTACCATCATTATTAGGCCGGCACTTGGAATAGCTGCAGAACCAATAGAAGCCAAAGTAGCCGTTAAAATAATGGTTAACTGCTGTGCTATACTTAAATCAATCATATGGAATTGGGCTAAAAACACTACCGCCACTCCTTGATACAAACTCGTTCCATCCATATTAACGGTAGCTCCAATGGGTAAAACAAAACTAGACACTTCCTCTTTCACCTTTAAATTATCTGATACACATTCCATGGTAACAGGTAAAGTAGCCGCACTAGAACTTGTTGAAAAAGCCAATAACTGAGCAGGACTCATTGCCTTGAAAAAATCGGAATAGCCAATTTTTCCAGTAACCAATTTCACAACTAATGGGTATAATAAAAATACTAAAAAGCCCAAACCAAGAATAACCACCAAAGAATAGGAAGCTAGTCCTTTAAAAATTTCAATTACCGCACCTAGATCATCACCTGCCAATTCGCTTACTTTTCCGGCCATTAATGCAAAAACAAAATAAGGTGCAACCATCATAATGAAATCAACCATTTTGATAAAGATGTCGTTCATCCCATGAATCAACTTTACCACCGTCTCTACCTTTTCATATGGCAGACTAACGATTACAATCCCAAAGAAAATAGCGAAGAAAATAATCTGCAACATCTTATTATTATTCAATGAGGTGAAGATGTTATTAGGCACGATGTCAACTAACATTTGTAATGGACTGGCATCTTCGGCAGGGCTTTTTTTATTGAACTTCACTTCTTGGGCTTCGTCCTGCACTTTTTGTTGCGCTTCTGATAAATAGCTGGAATAAGCCGGATCAGTAGAATAACTTTTATCATCTAATTTCTGCACATTTGGTGTGGCATCCACCCACAACTCATAACTAATTCTATTGGTAATTCGCTGATCTTCACTTACCAATTTCCCCGGATTAATAAGGTTCACAAATACTAATCCAACAGAGATAGCAACAGTAGTAGTGATTATATAGGTAGCAATGGTTTTTAAACCTAACCTACCCAAGCTATTGGTATCCGATAAGCTAGTAATACCTTGCATAATTGAAAACAAAACCAACGGTACGGCTACCAATTTCAATGAACTAATAAAGATATCACCCCAAGGAGCAATCCAATCGGCAGTGAATTCACTCCATCCCATATAGGCCGATAGCATGGCCCATAATGTACCTAATAATAAACCAATTAGTATTTGAAAATGTAGTGCTAGTTTTTTCTTCTTTGCCATCGAAATATTCATTTAAAGTAGAGTCTCAAAAGTAACTTAATTAATAGGGTGTCAAAGAGCATCGACTTAAAGTTATTCCGCAATTAAGGGATATTTACTCCACATGGCAAATTATCTCAAAAAGTGGGTTACTTTAGCAGTAGTCAACATTAAATATTGTTTCAAAACCAAATTCTTATGAAAACATTCTTACGTTTCTTGTTTCTTTTTGTCGCCTTGAGCATCAGCACCTTCTCGCATTCTCAAGTCTTGGTATCTGTAACAGATTTAGGCATTTTCCCTAAATCCACCTTTGCTCTAATTGGGTTTCAAAATGCACAATACAATATTCAAATGTATAAGGTTACGTATAATACCTTAGATAATGACGGCAATAATGTGGAAGCTTCAGGAATGGTAGCGGTACCTATTGGAGCCACTTGCGATAGCCTACCCATTTCACTTTATACCCATGGAACAGTTTTGCTGAGAGAGGATGTTCCCTCACGTAACAACCTGGAATCTATTTTTGGAAAGGCTATTGCCTCAAGTGGTTATATTACAGCCATGCCTGATTACCTAGGTTTAGGAGATTTACAAGGATTGCATCCTTATCAGCATGCCGAGAGCGAAGCTCGAGTTTCTATAGATATTCTGAGAGCCACAAAAGAGCTTATTGAAGATTCTTTGACCTACACTTACAAAAACGAGTATTTCATAACTGGCTATTCTCAAGGAGGACATGCGGCAATGGCCTCTATTAAATATATTGAAGACAACAACCTAACCGATGAATTTAATGTAATTGCTAGCGCGCCCCTTTCAGGTTCAGTAAATGCTTCGGCTACCCAGACCGATATCATTATTGACGACCTCCCTTTTGGAAACCAAGGGTTTGTCATCTATATTATAATGGCTTACCAAGAAACCTATGGTGGGATTTACAATACTCCGAGCGATTTTCTTCAGAGTCCTTATGATCAAACTATTCCACCATTAATGGATGGAAATCATGATTTAGAAGAACTAAATGATTCACTTCCTGTCTATGCCAGTGATTACTTAGACCCTACCTTTTTAGCCAATTTATTGGCAGATACCACCACGAAGTCATCTCCTTTATGGCAGGCACTTTTAGATAACGACAATTATGATTGGAAACCTACCGGGCATTTAAAAATGTTTTATTGTAGCGGAGATCAAACCGTTTTTCCTGAAAATACGACCAATGCTTTTGAGGCAATGATTAATAATGGAGCGACAAAAGTTTTTAAAGAGGATTTAGGTAATTTTAGTCATGGTGGTTGCGCTACTCCTGCACTTCAGAGTGCCATTATGTATTTTGATTCATTAAGACCCGATTGCAATACCCCTTCCAGCATTACTAATGTGGCTGTCTCTTATACACATCTCCGAGCCCACGAGACTCCTGAGCATCT
>CAJXPI010000253.1 GCA_913057875.1 uncultured Flavobacteriales bacterium | reverse complement strand
CTTTTCTTTTTGTTATAGGTGGTTTGAGCTAAACCTAAAAAGCTTAAAACTCGCTTAATAGGTAAAGCTGATTTTTTGCTAATGGCATCAATGGTTTCGAATGGAAGACCTTCTCTAATAAGTTTCAACCTTTCCATGGGAGAATTCCATACAATGGCGGGCTCGCCTACCTCTTGAATACTCCAGGTGGTATCATCAGAATAAGGCTTCACCTCTTTATGCCTTAAATTATCAAAAGAAGTTTCATCAATTTTATACGGCTTCAAAGTCATTGTAGCAATTTTACTTCAAAGATATAGCAATTTTACTTCTTTTCAAATGCTAGTAGTACTTTTTCTTCAACCAAAAGGCCACTCTTACCAATAAAATCAATGCGGGAACTTCTACCAACGGACCAATTACTCCGGCAAATGCCTCTCCTGAATTTAATCCGAAAACGGCAATGGCTACCGCAATTGCTAATTCAAAGTTGTTTCCAGTAGCGGTAAAGGAAATGGATGCATTTTTATGATAATCTGCTCCCATAAATCTACTCGCAAAAAAGCTTAATAAAAACATTACCACAAAATAGATTAACAACGGTATTGCAATTCGAACCACGTCCATTGGAATTTGAACAATCAATTCTCCCTTAAGAGAAAACATTAATACAATGGTGGCTAATAAGGCAATTAGAGTAATAGGTGAAATTTTAGGAATGAATACATTTTTGTACCATTCTTCTCCTTTCAGTTTCACTAAAATGCTTCTACTCAATATCCCCATTAAGAATGGGATTCCTAAATAAATAGCTACACTTTCGGCAATGGTGGTAATAGATATATCTACAATAGCTCCTTCAAACCCAAAAAAGGGTGGCAATACCGTAATAAATATCCAGGCGTAGAAACTGTAACCAACTACTTGGAAAATACTGTTTAGCGCTACCAGAGCAGCTCCATATTCGGTACTTCCTTCAGCCAAGTCATTCCATACCAAAACCATGGCAATACATCTAGCCAAACCAATAAGTATTACCCCAACCATATAATGGGGATAGTCATGTAAAAAGATAATGGCGAGAACGAACATCAATATCGGGCCAACAATCCAGTTCATAAACAGGGAAACGGAAAGTAATTTTGTGTCCTTTAGCACTTTCGGAAGTAATTTGTAATCTACCTTAGCCAAAGGGGGATACATCATTAAGATTAAACCAATGGCCAGAGGAATATTGGTAGTTCCACTACTCATATTGTTAATTCCATCGGCAACATCTGGAACAAAATATCCTAAAGCCACACCTATTGCCATGGCCAGGAATATCCATAATGTTAAATTGGAGTCTAGAAAACTCAGTTTTTTAGGAGCATTCATTTATTGAATTTTTGAAAAAACGTAAAACATTTCAGATGCAATTTGGTAAGATCGCTCATCGTAACGATCTGCTTCTTCCGGAGTATCATCAAAAGCTTTGGGGTCTAAATACTGCACACTAATTCGTTGTTCCGTACCAGGAATAAATGGACAGTTTTCATCGGCATGATCACAAGTCATCACCGCAGCAAATTTGTCTACTTGATTCACTTCATCATCAAATAACTTAGAGAACATCACCAATTTATCAGTTTGAAGCGCATACTCCACTTCGTATTTAGGATTTTCTCCTCCATTAGATTGGATAATAAACCCCATTCGTTTTAATGAATTCACCGCTCTTTCATTAAAGGCAGTGACTTCTACTCCGCCAGATAAGGCAGTAACCTCAACTTTAAATGCATGAGCAGCGACCGCAGCCCAAATTTGAGAAAATTGACTTCTTCTGGAATTATGCGTACAGATAAAATTTAATTGAATGGGTGCTTTGGCATCCTTTTTTGACTGTATATAGTCAATCAACGGCTGTAAGACTTGCTTTCTTTCTTCTGAAATAGGTAGTTGCAGAATGTTCTCAATGGCAGAATCTAAATTCATTTTAGTATTTTTTAATAGCCTGTTTATGCTTTTTGCGGCTCAATTCATATGAAAGTTAAAACCCAACTTTCCTCAAGTTGGGCTTATCATTTTTTAGCAGCATCCTCCACCTGGTACACAAGCGGGAACTGGCTCACCTCCTACTTTAGGCAGTTCTACTGCTTTAGTTTGTACCGGAATCCCACATTTATCTTTTGCTAAACAATCGGTGGCGGTATTAGTCAACAAGAATTTTTTTCCGTCAAACTCTAAACCGTACTTCCCAATTGTATATTCTTGGTATTCTACTTCAATTTCCGCGTCTTCCAACCCTAGTACTCGTTCTGATAATTGAATAATATCATTCAATTTCCCTGGCTTTAAACGATGATCAATATCTTGTTCATCTTGCCACAATTGAAAATTCACCTTATTCTCTGTACGAATTGTTCCACCACAATCAATAAAGTTTTTGGTAATCATACCTACTTCGGTAATATGAAAGTTTTGTGGTACAAAACTCTCATCAGGTAATTGAAATGCTAAGCTATCAATTCCTTCTAATGCTTTTTTTACTTCAGACAATTTCATAACCTCTGTTCTATTTTATTTCTAAATCAATTTTAACAACACGTGTTTGGCTCATTAAATTGATCAAACAACCCATTAAACAAATTCTTTACTTCCGCCCACCTTTGAGGATGGATGCAATAACTTACCGACACCCCTTCAATGGTACCTTGAATGATGCCAATATTTTTCAATTCCTTCAAATGCTGGCTTATCGTAGCCTGTGCTAAACCCAATTCTTGCACCAAATCACCATTAATGCATGCATTAGATTTTAACAGGTAGTCAATAATGGCCACCCGTGCTGGATGGGCCAAAGCCTTAGCAATTTTCGATATCTCGTTTTGCTCTTCGGTAAATAAATCTGTTCGAGTAACTCCCATAACACTTAATTGTTTCATTGCAATATTACGATGATTAATCCAGAAAGTTCCAAATTTTCTCAAAAAAAAAGCGAAGTCCTTTCAGACTTCGCTTAAAATAAGGTTTATACTTTTTAAACGGTCGCTTCTAATTCGCTTAATATTTTTTTAATTGCTTCTTTATCCTCGCCATCAATCAAAGAGCCATCCTTAAAATTATCAAAGAATGAACCCACAGAATGACTTCCTACAATTTTAGCTCCTTGATGTGGCATTACTCCAAGCATTTGACCTAATGCAGAAGCACCACCTCTACCTCCTGGGGAAGCACTAGTAAATACCACCGGTTTTTCATTAAACACTTTACGCCCCATTCGAGATAACCAATCAATGGTATTTTTAAATACAGCCGGCATATACCCATTGTGTTCTGGAGTAGAAACAATAAAGCCATCTGCAGAGCTCATTTTTTCGAATAGCGCTTTCATCGACTCTGGAGAACCTATTTCGGCCTCTAAATCGGTACCAAAAACAGGTGCTTCAAAATCTCTTAAATCAAGTACCTCTACCTCAACCTCCTTAAGCTGAGAGGCCATGAATTTTACTAATTGTTGGTTGATGGAAGTACTGCTATTACTTCCTGAAAATGCGATTATCTTTTTCATATTATTTCTTTCTTATTGGAATTCAAATGTATGTTTTACGTAACGTAAAATTAAGGTGAGAAGAGGACAACAAATGGTAAGTTTTAGACAAATGACTTTCTAAATCCATTTGGAGTTTCTCCCGTATGTTTCTTAAAGTATTTTACCATGTTGGTAGGTTCATCAAAACCTAGTTCATAAGCAATTTCTTTCACCGCTTTGGAGGTGCCTCTTAATTGTCTTTTTATTTCTAATGTTCTACGTTGGTCAATAACTGATTTAGTAGAAACGTTGTATTGCTCTTTTATATTTCTAGAAAGTGTTTTTACCCTGTCTCTTATACACATCTGACGCT
>CAJXPI010000252.1 GCA_913057875.1 uncultured Flavobacteriales bacterium | reverse complement strand
CCATAAAAAACATGAAACCTGACCAAGTTAAGGAGCTAATGAATTATTTTCAAGAAGAATTGAATATTGAAAAAGTGAAACTATCAGACAACATTAAAACCTTAATGGATAATTCTCAATAATTTGTATTTTTCTATTTCATATAAACCTGAAAATCATCCTTGGTGGTACTAATTCTTTCAGGAGAAGTTACTACTACTTTTGTACCAGCAATAAAACCCCCTAGGCGTATGCTTCTGGAAAACAAGGAGGTTACCACCTCCATTGGCCAGATAACAGGTGTTAGAATCCGGATTACAGAACATGAATAAAGAAAGAAATATTAGATATAATTTCATTTATGTATAAACTAAGTAATAATCAATCTATTGTTGATTATAGGGATTGACAAAATGGGTAAACGTAGTATCTGAATTGAATGCAGTAATGGAGTCCACTCGCATAGTGCTATCTGGGTAAATGGACCAAAAAGAACGATTGGTGTATAACGTTGGAATAAAGGCATCTCGATTTACATCAAAAGAAAATCGTATTTCTTGCAACCACCTCCATGAACTACCTCCGAAATGTCTAATTATTAACTCTTGGTTATCCCATTCCATCCCATCATAAGGGGCATTAAATTGACCTCCTCTATCCCAAGATAGCAGGTAATCTTCATTTTTAGAATGGAATTCATAACCTGATTCTGTTTTCATTAATAGTACCAAAAATCGTTTTTCATCGCAAGCCAGTTCTTTCTTTCTTTTAAGAACCAAAATCACATCTGTTAAAGTATCTCTATTAACGCGTCCCGAAACAGAATCCAATATTTCGTATGCTTCTGGAATAAAGTGGTTCAAATCCCCCTTTCTATTTTTACACGTCACATGTTCAGTAGCCCTATATTTATCCACTTCAGGAACTAAATGGTACTTTTTATCAATTTCACAATCACAGAAATAATTGCTAACCGAAAATGTAACTATTCTAGGGCCACCTTCCCAGTTACCTCGTCCAGATCTAATTACTGTAAAACCTGCTTTTTTTAAGGAATCTAGAATGATCAAACTTTCATTCTTATCATCAGGGATATTGTGAAATTCCGGGTAAATATGATTTAAATCCAATTGAAACGAATCACAAGGTGATTTTAAAAAACCGGATAGAGCCACGCTGTCCTTACGAAATCTGGCAATAGCATCAGCTCCATCTGTATTTGTTGACAGAACACAACCCACACAAAGAACCCCAACGCTACAAAAAGCTACGATTCTCGATAAGATCCTAAACGTAATATTTGGGTTTATTTTGATCACTTTACTTTAAAATCATCAGTTAAAATACGGAAGGTTACACACCTATTTCCCAAACAATAAGGATTAGTAGGCTTTTCATTTTTTCCATCTACTATTTTCAACCTTTTTCTATGGATGCCCTTATTTCTTAACGCTTTCCTTACCGATATAGCTCTCTTTTTTGATAGTCCATTTTCTTCCTGATCCGTTTGATGTCCTATAACCTGCATTACCAAAGTAGGGTTTTCAAATAGTGTATTATAAATGTATCTTAAAGAATCGATTACAACGGAATCTTTATTGATTTCAAAATTTACCACAGGAAAATACATCACACACACTATGATTTTTTTCATGGCAAATTCCAAATAAAAATTGGAATCCTGTTTTGCGCGTAGCGTGGTAAAATAATTAGTCAAGCTATAGAACCCCTTATAATTGGCTATTAGAGTAAAACTTCCTACTTCATGGGTTTTGTAGGTGATTTCTCCAATGGAATTTGAATAAAGCACCGTATCTGTTCCATTTGTACTAATTACTCTGATGGATGCATTACTGATGGGGTCATGCAAGCTATCCTTATACACTTTAATATTTACCATAAAAGTTAAGGAGTCCTCTTGAATATTACTTACGCAAATCTTGGAAAGTAATAGAAATATGAAAATTAATCTTAAACCCATTTTACCCGAACCAAATTACAATCATCTCCACCCTTTTCCATGTACCTTGATCGGTTTTCTCATAATACTCCACGTATCCTTGGGCATTTAAGGGGCCATAAAACATACTAACAAAGAGTATCGCCTTATCCATGTCACCAAAGAATATGGGGTAAGACATCAAGTACTCTCCTTTATCTTCCTGTTGGAAAGGTTTTTTGGGACTCGAAAATTCCAATTGGTTTTTGAATTTCCTTTTATCCCATTTTTCGTTTTTTACGGTAGTAATTTGTTCCCTAAACTTTGGATTCAATTGGTGCGAAATAGAATGTAATTTATGGTCCTTATACTCTTTAACGAAAGAGCTAAAAATGTCAGAACTATCTATGTATTTTCCTAATCCACTACTCGAAAGCAATGGTTCAAGATCATTACACCCAAAGCTATGCATTGTATCTTGTTCGTTAGAACTTAAAAAGGTTTGAACGATACAACTCGTATCTAGGGGCATTACATAAATAACCAAGGGCATTTGAGATAATGAATCCTTGTTCACCTTCTCATTCAAAAATGCGTAACGCAGCGAATCCAGGTTTTGCCCCCATGATATTCCTACCGTAAGAGCTAACAAAGCAGAAAGACAAAGTTTTATCATTTAGCTAGTTTTTCTAGTTAAAGTTAAGTTTTAAAAATAGAGATAACTCAGATACCTGTCCCTTAAAATCATGCATACAATTCTCCATTTTTCGAGCTTTCCGATTTTCATAAATAATATACCAGTACCCTAGGGTAGCTAAAGCCAAAACCTTAAAATATTCACTTTTCTCCGAAACCTCGTAGGTGAGATTTAATTCATTTACCCTTTTTATAATTTCAGGAGAAAGACCTGATGCATTTGTCAAATCTTTAAAACGTAAAAGTTCATTACGCATTTTAAGCACTTCTTCTTCCGTTACCTTTCTATTCTTTAAAAACCGGTCACATTCCGAAGATAGAAAGTCAATATATTTCGTGCATTTTGTAATATCCATGTTTATCAAGGGTTAATTGTAATCGTTAATTTATCAATAAGTTCAGCCTAATTAATTGCGTATGACTGTTCTTATTAACTGTGTAATTTATTTCGGAAACGTAAATGGCAAACTCCCGAAGGGGCTCATATTTTCTAAGTTTAACCAACGGAAAGGATACCTTCTGTAAAATTTCATTTCTTCTTTCCACATGCGTTTTATGTCCGGTGTACATTTCCTTTAAAAGGTAATAATACTCACATTTAACACATGGATGATCATTTCCGTAAATAATAGTCAGGGTATCGGATTCCTTTATTTCGTGATAGTTAATTTCAAATTCATTATCCTTTGACTCCGTGGTAAATTCACCAATTAGAGAGTCGTTTACATATACCGACCAATAATCGAGTGTATCACAAAAGCCTACTAAAGGCAAAAACACGATGCAAATTAATAGGATTTTTTTCATAGTCCATTGTCTCGATTAATTCGCTTTATTATGTGGATACTCTTCTATAGCTTGGTTTAGGATTTCCATTGCCGCTTGTTTGTTTCCAAAACCTTTAGATTCCATTTTCCCTGGCCCCTTGTAATGGGTAAACCATAGTTGTACAATATCGGTAACTCCAGAATACTGACTTTGCAACTCGTCTATGTTGTTTACCGCATACATAGGCGAATTGCTAGATACAGCTATTAACTTATCATCTTGTTCTCCCCTATCCAGTAAATACAAAACTCCAATAATTTTTGCTTTAATAACCTGACCTCTTTCCACAGGTGGGCCCAAAACCAGAACATCTAAGGGATCTCCATCTCCCCCGTTTTGTTTGGATAAAAGAGTTTGTGGAATCATGCCGTAGTTTCCTGGATAACCTATGTAATTAACCACTCTGGGTTTACCATCCTTTATCTCCCAATGCAT
>CAJXPI010000251.1 GCA_913057875.1 uncultured Flavobacteriales bacterium | reverse complement strand
GATGCTCAGGAGTCTCGTGGGCTCGGAGATGTGTATAAGAGACAGGTTTGGATGTGAAAAAACGTGGAGGTGAAAACCTAATTGAAGCATCTGAAGCCATTGAGTTAGTAATTGCGGATGCGCAGAAAAACTATTTACCAGAAGGATTAAATATTACCATTACCAATGATCAAACGGATCAAACCAAAGACCAATTGAGTGAGTTAGAAAACTCTATTCTTTTTGGTATGGTGCTGGTAATTGCCGTTTTATTATTCTTCTTAGGGTTACGTAATGCACTGTTTGTGGGTATTGCTATTCCACTTTCCATGTTGTTATCCTTCTTAATTCTAAGTTCATTAGGAGTAACTCTAAACATTATGGTGTTATTCTCTTTAGTACTTGCGTTAGGAATGCTGGTAGATAATGGTATTGTGGTAGTAGAAAATATTTACCGTTTGATGGATGAAGGACATCCACCTGCTAAGGCGGCTCTTGAGGGCGCAAGTGAGGTAGCTTGGCCAATTATTGCATCAACAGCTACTACTTTGGCGGCATTTGTTCCATTGGCTTTATGGCCAGGAATGATGGGTGAGTTTATGCGTTTCTTACCAATTACTTTAATGATTGTATTGACATCATCATTATTTGTGGCTTTGGTAATCAATCCGGTTTTGACAACCATTTTCATGAAAATTCATGAGGATGATGTAGTGTTTAACAAACGAGATCTTCGTATTGCTTATGGAGGGTTAATAGTAGCGTTCATTTTCGGTTTAATTCCTGGGTTGACTGCTGATAATATTATGTATCAATTTGGTGATAAGGCCGATATGATGGACTTCTTACGTTCATTTTCATATGTAATTGTAGCGGGTATCTTACTGTTTGTAATGAGTAGAATGATGTTCCTATCAATGGAAACTGATAAAAAGAGAATACTTATACCGAATTTGATTTTTATGGGAATCGCTTTGGTTTTCCATTTTACGGGACAAACAGTGAACGCCAATTTTATTGGAATTACGGCAACCTTCCTTATTCTAAATGCTTATGCTATTTATCCTGCAAGTATTTGGTTTAAGGATACATTCATGCCAAAACTAGAACGCATTTATGATCGATTCATCAAATTTGCTTTAAGAGGAAGTAACGCTTACCGTTTCTTAGGGGGGACTTTTGGACTATTGATTATTTCCATTGTTTTCTTAATGGCCTTTACGCCTAAGGTGTTATTCTTCCCGAATAACGAACCTAAGTATTTGAATATTTTCATTGAGAAACCTATTGGTACCGATATTGAGGAAACCAATAAGCTAACCATGGAATTGGAGGATAAAGTATTAAATGCCATTAAAAAATATGAAGAGGTAAATCCTGAAACAGGGCAGCTTGAAAACTGGTTGGTATCTTCTGTTATTGCGCAAGTGGGTAAAGGTACTTCTGATCCAGCCCAAGGATTTACTGCGGGGTCAACTCCGCATAAGGCAAGAATTACGGTTTCGTTTGTAAAATATACCGAACGTCATAAGTTCACAGATTCTGACGTTATTAATACCAATGAAGTATTGTCTGAATTTAGAGATATGTTTAAAGGTATTCCTGGTGTAAAGATTACGGTGGATAAAGATTCTAACGGACCACCAACTGGAGCGCCAATTAACATTGAAATTGCTGGTGACGATTACAAGCAATTAATTGATGAAGCCAACAAAGTGAAGACTTTTATCAATAACGCCAACATTGGAGGTATTGAAGAGTTGAAACTAGATGTAGATCAAGGTAAACCAGAAATGCCAATCACTATTGATAGAGATAAAGCACGTAGGTTAGGTGTTTCAACCGGCCAAATTGGTGGAGCTTTAAGAACTTCATTATTTGGTAAGGAAGTTTCTACTTATAAAGACGGTGAGGATGATTATCCAATTAATATCCGTTCTGCAAAAGTGTATAGAGACAATCCGGATGCTTTGATTAACCAACGTATCACGTTTAAAAACATGAACAATGGCCAAATCATTCAGATTCCAATTTCTTCTTTGGTTGATTTCAAAAAGACCTCTACGTTTAGTGCGGTTAAGAGAAAGGATTTAAATAGAATTATTACAATTTCTTCCAATGTACTGGAAGGGTATAATCCTACAGAAGTCGTAAATGAAATTAAAGCTACTTTAAATTCGTATGAATTCCCTACCGAAAACACATACAAGTTTACAGGGCAGCAAGAAGAGCAGGCTAAAGAAATGGCTTTCTTGAGTAATGCACTATTAATTGCGTTCTTATTGATTATCTTCATTATTGTTCTACAGTTTAATGCTACTTCAACTCCAGTAATTATTGGTACCTCAGTATTATTCTCGTTGATTGGGGTATTACTAGGACTGGTAATTTTCCAAATGGATTTCGTAGTTATTATGACTATGATTGGTATTATCTCTTTGGCTGGTATTGTAGTGAACAATGCCATTGTACTGATTGATTACACCAATATTATTGTGGATCGTAAAAAAGAAGAACAAGGTATTGAACCAGAAGGAAGATTACCATTTGATTCGTTTGTAGAAGCCATTCAAGAAGGTGGTAAAACACGTTTACGTCCGGTATTGTTAACAGCCATTACAACCGTACTGGGTCTATTGCCGTTAGCCATTGGACTAAATGTAGACTTCTTCGGATTCTTTAGAGAGTTAGATGCGCATATCTATGTAGGAGGTGAAAATGTTCAATTCTGGGGGCCAATGTCATGGACCATTATCTTCGGATTAACATTCGCAACTTTCTTAACGCTAGTAATTGTTCCGGTGATGTATTACATCGTTAACCGATTCAAATACTTTTTAGCAAAAGCTTTATAGTAGTTAATTAATAATCATAAAAAAGGCGCTCTATGAGCGCCTTTTTTGTTTTTGAAAAATAGCAATAGCTAATTAACGAATCAGGTTAACGGAGCCATTTTGTATGTTTTGAACTTTGTTTTCTTTCGAAATAATGGTCCAAATGTAAATTCCAGTAGGTGACATTGCTCCATTTGATGTATTCCGTCCATTCCAAGTTTCATTAAGAGTACTTGAAGTGAAAATGAGTTTGCCTACGCTATTGTAAATGGAGTAATAATATAAATTTAAATACCTTGGGTCACCGCTGATTTTAAACTCATCTTGAGCCCCATCCTCGTTTGGCGTAAATACAGAAGTTGCTGTAAATGGCGTTGCCGGGTTTAATTCATCTATTGAATTAGGCAGAACAGTAATCATAACAGAATCAGTA
Organism: uncultured Flavobacteriales bacterium; assembly: GCA_913057875.1. Lineage (GTDB taxonomy): Bacteria > Bacteroidota > Bacteroidia > Flavobacteriales_G > Salibacteraceae > CAJXZP01. The sequence goes on along the minus strand of CAJXPI010000251.1, from coordinate 631 downwards.
GCCATTGGGGTTTGACAGTTATCTGTAACCCTTACAACATAAAGTGTGGTTGTATCAGGATAAGCCGCAATTGGGCTTTGAATTTGACTATTGTTAAGGCTTGAATCGGGCGACCACTGGTAGGAGTAGTTTCCATTTCCTCCTGAAGCGGTTGCATTTAGATAGGCCAATTGTTGTTCCATAATGGATTGATCTAATCCAGCATCTACTTGAAGAGAGTCGAATAAAGTAATTCCAATTTCTATAGAATCAGAAATACAACCAAGAGAGTCGTTGGCAAAAACAAGTAGTGTCATTGGGCCGGTAGGACATACAGTTTGACTGTCACTAGCAGGTAACCCATTATTCCATGCGTAAGAATAGGCACTTCCAGTTCCTCCGGTGGCTGTTACCCAAAGATCAACGCAACCAGAAATACAGACTTGCTCTTCCGTGGTATTACTGATTAATTGAATAGGTGTATTTTCATATATCAAGGTAGAGTCTAAATTGGAAATACAACCTACAGAATCTTTTACTAAAATAGGATAGATTCCCCATGTTAGATTATTAAAATTATTGTTTGCCGCCCAAGTACTACCGCTGTCTCTTATACACATCTGACGCTGCCGACGATCTACTCTGTGTAGAT
>CAJXPI010000250.1 GCA_913057875.1 uncultured Flavobacteriales bacterium | reverse complement strand
CAGCGCAATCCATAAATGAGTTTTCATAATTGCCTAAATGTATAAATATTAGTTTGCTCTATTTAAATTAAAAATTTTGGCAAATATACATCTAAAAATAGGGGGCACCTTTTAAAAAAAGCAGTTTTTATCAACGACCATTAATTTTAAGAGGGGTCAACCTAGCATTTTATCGCTTTTATTAAATCGATACTGTATTTTTTGGTCTAAGATTTCAAGATTGTAAAGTAAAGATATATCACATAAAGGGCCAAAAGAACAACACCCTCCATTTTGGACACCTTTTTACGCGTAACCATCATTGGAAATACGATGGCACTAATTCCAATAACCCACAACATATCAATTTCCAGCACCAGCTCCGAGATTGGAACTGTTTTAAAAATGGAGGTTACACCCAGAATACCCAGGATATTAAATATATTGGAACCTAAAAGATTTCCAACAGATAAATCAGAGTGGCGTTTTATAGCAGCCATAACCGAAGTCATCAATTCCGGTAAAGAAGTCCCGAATGCAACAACGGTCACACTAATAATGTAATCACTAATTCCTAAAACGGTAGCTAAACCCACCGTACCTTCCACTAATAAATGAGCTCCTCCACTTAACCCAACCGATCCTAATATCACAAAAAACAGATCTTTAACTAAAGGTGATTTTGGGGTTTCCGGAATTTCATCATTTTCCTTATGCGTAGCTTTAGTGACTCTTCTTGACTTCCAGATCAGGAAATAACTAAAACCAACCAATACAGAAACCATGATTATGCCATTAACCCATGTAATTTTAGAAATGTATCCACCTCCCATAGCAGGGTCAAAATTCACCCACATAAAAGCGTACACCATCAAGGTGGTAATCATCATTACGGGCCAGTCGATACGGTAGGAGTTTCTGCTTACTGCAATTGGAAAAATAATAGCAGTTACCCCTAAGACCAAGGCAATATTGGCAATATTGGAACCCACCACATTGCCAATAGCAATTCCAGGATGGCCTTCAAACATAGCCTCTAGACTCACCAATAACTCAGGGGCACTTGTTCCAAAAGCTACTATAGTCATACCCACGACCAGCGTAGAAATATGAAATCGTTGTGCAATGGTAACTGCGCCTCTAACTAATAGCTCTCCTCCTAGAACCAAAACTACAATACCTACAATGATGAGTATTAAATTCAAATTAAGTTTCTTTAGTAGGATTCATATCTGCGTGAGGAGGTTTCGAAACTTCAGCTTCCACATCTGCAGTATTTGCAATATCATCTAAAACTTCTTTAAGCGAAGATTGCGATTTACGCTTTACGGAATTAGCAACATCCACGCCTTCCTTTACCTGTTTTATATTGACATCAATATCCTCCCTAACCTCATCAACAGAAGATTGGATATCTTTTTTAACACCATCAGTGGCATCTTTTACATATCTAATTCCTTTACCTAGACTTCGAGCAAACTCAGGAATTTTATCTGCTCCGAACAACAGCAGCACCACAACAAAAATGGCAAATATTTCACCGAAACCCAGATTGAAAAATGCGAACATCATATAAATACAGTCTATTTACGAATCGACAAATATACAAAAGCCCTTTTAGGTGGATACCTAAAAGGGCTTTCAATTAGTTTTTGTATAAGCTTAGTGCTTTACTTCACCTTTACTCAAATCGTAAGTGATTGGAGTTGCAATAAACAATGAAGAATAAGTACCCACAACAACACCTACCATCATAGCGAAGATAAATCCTTGAATCATTTCTCCACCGAAGATGAAAATAATCAATAAGGTAACGAATGTACTTAAAGATGTATTTACCGTACGAGAAATTGTACTATTCAATGCACTATTAATAACCTCTTTTGGTTCTTTCTTAGGGTGTAAACCTAAATACTCTCTTAAACGGTCAAAGACAACCACAGTATCATTAATAGAGTAACCTACCACCGTTAGAATTGCCGCGATAAACGCTTGATCAATTTCTAATGAGAATGGCAACACTCCGTAAAGAATAGAGAATATAGATAACACAATTAATACATCATGTCCCAATGCAGCAATTGCACCAGCAGAATATTGCCATTTTGAGAATCGTGCAAAGATGTAACCGAAGATTACAATCAACGAGAAAATTACTGCAATTAAGGCCGCATTCTTAATATCATCAGCAATGGTTGGCTCCACTTTTTGAGAGGTTAATTCCGACACAAACTCCTCTTGAGTCAGGTCTTGATTTTTGTACATCTCTTTTAATCCAGTGTATAATTTGGTTTCCAAAACATCATCCACATCGTTTTCCGTGTTATCAATCATGTATTTTGTAGTCACCTTCACTTGGTTAGACGCTCCAAAAGTTTTTACCTCTGGAATTTGTTTGTTCCCATTTTCATCTACAAACTGCGCAGATAAATTAGACGCAACATCTTCTACGTTTACCGGAACATCGAATCTTACAATATAAGAACGCCCCCCTACGAAATCCACTCCATAGTTCAAGCCCTTAGTAGCTAAAGAACCAATACCGATTACGATAAAGATTAAGGATCCCACATAAAACATTTTTCTCTTTCCTAAGAAATCGATATGCATGTTTTGGAAAAGACCTTCAGTCATTTTAGTAGAGAACTTTACCTCTTTACCTGATGCCATAGCCCATTCGAAAATTAATCTTGTAATGAAGATGGCAGAGAACAGGGAGGTTAAAATACCTATGATTAATGTAGTTGCAAAACCTTGAATTGGTCCAGTACCGAAAACAAACAAGATAATACCCGTTAACATGGTAGTAATGTTTGAATCTAGAATTGAACTATAAGCCGCTTTGTAACCATCGGCAATAGCCTGTTTAAACCCTTTTCCAGTTCTCATTTCCTCACGAATTCTCTCGTAAATAAGAACGTTCGCATCAACCGACATACCAATAGTTAAAACAATACCCGCTATACCAGGTAAAGTTAAGGTAGCTCTTAATGAAGCTAAGAAACCAAGAATAAAGAATAAGTTAACTACCAACGCAATATCAGCAACGATACCCGCAGAAGAGTAATAAAAAATCATGTAAATCAATATGATTACTAAGGCAATCATGAATGAACTTAATCCAGAATCAATTGCTTCTTGACCTAATGATGGTCCAACAATGGCTTCCTCGATAATGTGCAATTTAGCTGGTAACTTACCTGCTTTTAACACACCTGCAAGGTCACCTGCTTCTTGTTGTGTAAAACGCCCAGTAATCTCTGTACGACCTCCAGGAATCTCACCTTGTACCGTTGGAGCTGAATAAACAACACCATCTAGAACTACGGCTACGGAAGATTTGTTTCCTTGACCATCTCCTTGAGATAAACGAGCAGTCATTTTCTTCCATGTATTCGCACCCGTAGAGTTCATGTTCATGTTTACTGTAGGATTGCCAAGTGGATCAGCACCTACACGCGCATCTGTAACCACATCACCTTCTAATTCAGCCTTACCACCTTTAGGCACTTTAATCGCATATAAGTAGTAAATATTTTCAGTTCCCTCAATAGGCATTGCTTCCCATAAGAATCGAGTTCTCGGAGGGAATAATTGTCTGATATCTTTTCTCTTTAAGTATGTATTGATCGCAGAGGTATCTGAAGTTCTAGCATAACCAATTCTAGGACCAACTGCCGGGGCATTGTTTTGATCTAAGTTTGGAGATAAACGGTAGAATAAAGGATTTTGAGCTTCCTTTTCTGCATCCGACATGTTTGCATAATCCAATGAATCTGGGGCATCTTCAGCCGCCTCGGCCATTAAATCTTCTAACGAAGTCTCTGTTGAGTCTCCTAAAGTGGTATCAGAAACCACATCATCTTGAGACTGTCTCTTATACACATCTCCGAGCCCACGAGACTCCTGAGCATCTC